>JAGQWV010000046.1 GCA_020437045.1 Saprospiraceae bacterium
ACCTACTCCCGCGAAAAGCATAACCCGGCTACTCAGCAGATTGTCCTCTTTTTCTCGTTTATTTCCCGGTCCTGCGGTGATATTACCCTGAAAAATTTTCATACGAGACAAAACCAACACAGGCACTATCAGGCAGACGATCGAGGGCAATACCAGATTTTCGATCAGGCCCGCCGTGGATACCTTTTTTCCAATCCATAGCATGGTAGTTGTGACATCTCCAATCGGAGACCAGGCTCCACCAGCGTTTGCCCCAATCACTGCCACACAGATATACCACAATCTTTCAGTTTTGTCAGGTATCAATCTCCGCAGAAGAGAAACGAGGACTATAGTGGATGCCAAATTGTCTAACGTAGCAGACAGGAAGAATGAGAGTATGGCAAGTAACCAGAGAATCTTGGTTTTACTGGTCGTTTCGATCTTGTTGGTAATCACTGCAAAACCCCGGTGAAGATCTATTAGTTCGACAATGGTCATCGCTCCGATGAGAAAGAATAATATCTCTGCGATTTTGCCAATATGATGTAACAATACTTCTTCCATGTGGCTCAATTCATGGTCTACCCCAACCAGATTGAGATGACCAAGAGAGATGAGTGCCCATAGAAGCGCGCCCATGATTAGTGCGGGAACAGTCTTGTCAACTTTTAAAGGATGTTCTAGTACGATCGCGACGTACCCTAAAATAAAAACAATGATAACAAGTGTTAACATGCAATACAGGTTAGAGTTAGCTGAATTTCTTGAGCTCCAATATATAAATTAGTTTGCAGAGTCACCCTTTAGCAATGAATTTCCTTCATTTCCATTCCCATGAAAAAATTTCGAGAGAGAATTTTGCTTTACCTTTGCAGCTAAATTTTTATAAAAGACTGCATGGTCAGAATTGGCAATATTGAACTGGGTAGTTTTCCACTATTACTGGCACCAATGGAAGACGTTAGTGATCCTCCCTTCCGGTTACTTTGTAAAGAAAATGGATGTGATCTGATGTATACAGAATTCATTTCGGTTGAGGGACTTATCAGAGATGCTGAAAAAAGCATTCAGAAGTTAGACATCTATGAGGAGGAGAGGCCGATAGGGATTCAAATATTTGGTGCTGAATTATCGTCTATGCAACGGGCTGCACAAATAGTGGAAGAAGCACAACCTGAATTGATCGATATAAATTTTGGTTGTCCCGTAAAAAAAGTGGTTTGTAAGATGGCTGGTGCGGGAATACTCCAGGACATCGATAAGATGGTAACACTTACCGATGCTATTGTGAAGAGTACAAACCTGCCCGTGACCGTCAAGACCCGTCTGGGATGGGATGAGCACAGCATGCATATTGTAGAGGTGGCCGAGAGGCTCCAGGATGTAGGGATTCAGGCGCTGTCGATACACGGTAGAACCAGAAAGCAGATGTATAAAGGTGAGGCAGATTGGACATTAATTGGTAAGGTCAAAGAAAACCCCAGGATTCATATACCCATTTTTGGCAACGGAGACATTGACACACCGGAGAAAGCCGTAGAGTATCGGGATAAGTACGGAGTCGATGGCATTATGATCGGGAGAGCCAGTATTGGAAATCCCTGGATTTTTAGCCAGATGAAGTACTATATGAAATATGGTAAACATCAGGATTTGCCATCTTTGGAGGACAAGGTAAAAGTTGTCAAGAGACATCTGATTCATTCGGTTCATTGGAAGGGGGATACCTTGGGTGTTTTGGAAATGAGGAGGCACTACACGAATTATTTCAAAGGATTACCCTATATAAAACCTTATCGATCCCGACTGGTTACGGAATCAGATCCTAAGATTTTGCTGGAGATTTTAGATGAAATTGCCGAGACTTTTTCGGAAGTCATTGTCTAAGTAACCTGAAATAACCTTATGATTTTTGCGATTACGGAAGAAGAACAGCAAATTTTTAAAATCATTCAGAAGGCAGGACATAACCTGAGCGCACCGACATACGTGATCGGTGGATATGTCCGAGACCGGCTACTGGCTAGAACAACGAAGGATCTCGACATAGTCTGTATTGGTGATGGAATCAAGTTAGCAGAGGAAGTCGCGGGCTATCTTCGACCGATTCCCCGGGTCACTATTTATAAGAGATTTGGCACGGCAATGCTAAGACATCGTGACCGGGAAATCGAGTTTGTTGGTGCCAGGAAAGAATCATATCGATCGGATAGTCGGAAGCCTTTTGTCGAAGTGGGTAGCCTTGAAGATGATCAAAATCGACGTGATTTTACCATCAATGCATTGGCAGTTAGCCTGAATGAAGATGATTATGGTCAGATTATCGATCCATTTAATGGACTGATGGATCTCGAAGATAAAATTATCAAGACTCCACTTGAACCGGGTCGTACCTTTTCTGATGATCCGCTACGCATGATGAGGGCTATCCGTTTTGCCACTCAACTTGATTTTCAGATCACCGAAGAAACCCTGAAGGCTATCTCTAAATATCGAAATCGGATTGGAATTGTTTCTCAGGAGCGTATCACAGTCGAATTTTGCAAAATCCTTGAATGTGCAAAACCATCCATTGGGCTGCGTTTGCTGTTCCAAACCGGATTGATGCACCTTATATTTCCCGAATTAGCAGCACTGGAGGGTGTCGAGATTATCAACGGCATCGGACATAAAGATAATTTTTACCACACGCTTCAGGTAGTGGATAATGTCGCCTCGACTTCACATAATGTATGGCTTCGTTGGGCCGCTCTCTTACATGACATCGCCAAACCTCCCACCAAGCGTTTTGATGATAAGGCCGGTTGGACCTTTCATGGGCACGAGGCTTTGGGTGCCGCAATGATCCCCCGGATTTTTCGTAAGATGAAACTGCCCCTTGACCACAAAATGAAGTATGTGCAGAACTTGGTACGTCTCCACCTTCGACCAATTAGCCTGACTAACGAAAATATCACTGATTCGGCGGTTCGCAGATTGTTATATGAAGCAGGTGACGATATCGATGATCTTATGCTCTTATGCCAGGCAGATATTACTTCAAAAAATCCGAGAAAAGTTCAACGTTATTTGATCAATTACGAACTGGTCAAGGAAAGTCTGCGGACTATTGAAGAGAAAGATCGGATTAGAAACTGGCAACCACCCATCACCGGTGAAATAATTATGCAGACCTTTCAAATACCTCCTTCAAAAGAGGTTGGTATTCTAAAGAACGCCATAAGGGAAGCCATTCTCGATGGGCAGATCCCTAATTCCTATCATGAGGCTTATACATTTATGCTGGCTAAAGGAAAAGAGCTCGGACTGGAAGTGCCATAGCTTTACTTTTGACTGTCGTCCATAATATATTGGTAAATCAATCCTGATATATGAGCCAGTGCCTTGGTTCCATGTTCAAAATCCTGAAGGTCTTTTGACATTAGAATAAGTACATACCTTTTACCATCCGGCAGAAACACAATTCCACTATCATGATGAACACCGGTGATGCTACCGGTTTTGTGAGCCACCTTTACGGTGGGAGGTAATTCTGCTGGAATCATTTCGTTAAATTGCTGATCGAACAAAATATCGATCATTTGCTCGTTCGCCTCTTTTGAAATAAAGGTTCCATAAGCCAAATTCTCAAAAATGATCAACAAATCACGTGCTGTCGTTGTATTATTGCGACCAGCTTCATAGGCCTTCATGTCTTCCACGCCACGTAGCACCTGGATTTGATTCGCTCCTAATTCGCGCATTGTTTGAGTCACTTTACGTGCATCAACGAGATCAATCACAATGTTGGTTGCTAGATTGCTAGATCTAATGATCATGCGGTAGATAAGATCACTGATCGGAAGTTTTTGTCCAGTTTTAGTATAAAGATCAGTCTCACTATCTTCTTCTGGAGACAGACTATATGAGCTGCTATCAATAATACTGTAGAAAGAATTTTTTATCAACAAGGAATCATCGAGTTTGAAAAGACCTTGATTCACTTGTTTAAAGACTTCAATCATCACCGGTGTCTTCATGGTACTTGCTGCATGAAACACCGTATCAGCATTGATCAGTAGTTCTTCACCGGTTTCCAAATTTTTCCAGGCAACCGCAAAGGTGCCTCCACCATGATCGATTATGTTATGAATGGCCTTTTCCAACTCTTCTCGTGGAGTGGAAGATGTGCAGGCATTAAGAAACAAAAGAATCAGGAGAAGGTAACCTGCTTTTGAGATATTAATCAAAAAGGCCTTCATATCCACCCGATTCTCCGGACTTTTCAATTTTTTGACGTTCTTTTCGCGGTTCGTTTAAATCCAGGGTTTCTGATGAAGATTGTCGTTTTCCGTCATTCAACAGCATTAGAGTGCTCTCCTTTTCCCATTTCTCTAACATCTTTAAACCCTCTTCTTCGAACACTCCATTCTGAAGGTCCACAGAATCCATGAAACTACTGGACATCTCCATAAATCTTTCCATTTCTCCCACTTTATTAGCCAAATCATCCGCTATTGATTCGAGGGCAGCATCAAACATTTCTCTCTTACTTCCGCTACCGGAAATGATATCCATGGCATTTTTCATGGCACTATGAGAAGCCCGGATTGCTTTTCGCTCTTGTTCCTTCAACTTTACCTGGTCCTTGGTATCCTCAAGTAAAATTTCGGAATTCTTATACATCTTGTCAAGAACCCGATACAGGATGGTCATTTTACTATGCAGTTCACTATACTTTTCATTGGATTCTTTCAGTCTGGCTGCCTTTCGTGAAGACAAAAGCATATGTTTTTCGTTACCCTGTTCCTGGGCTTTTTTCGCAATGAGCATATTCTGATTGATCTCCTTTTCATTGTCTTCCATGAGCGTCTTTATCTTTCTCATCTGACCGCGTAAGTTGCCAATCTGCTTGCTCATTTTACCCAGACTATCCTCCAGGTCTTCCACATAGTTTTTAAGAATTCCTATGGGATCGATGGTTACAAATAGACCCGTAATCCATCGCATCACACTTTTGTACATATACCAGACCAGGTTACGCATCCGGGGATCGAGTACCATATAGATCACTGCACCCAGGACAAGCAGCATCAGTGCCAGATAAAGTACATTTGAAATTAATCCAGCCAAAATAGGGGCCAGATAAACCAATCCAGCAATTGCTGCACCGATAAAGATCACACCGGTTATTCCCTCGGGACGTTTCCAGAATGATTTTGGTTTGCTGGGAGGGACTGCATTAAAATTTGTCATATTGTCTACTTTTTAATAAAGTCTTTCTCATAAAACGTTATTCAGGGTATTTAGGTCTTTTTCGATTTCCTGAACAAAACTTTGAAAGGTTGTTTCAAACTTATCTTTGGTGTCTTGGATTTTTTCCTTGGCGGCTTCTATTTCGCTATCCGTTCTGTCGAGTCGATCTTGTAATTTGGCCATCTCTGATTCAATATCTTTGATCTTTTGCCGGTAGGTTTCTAATTTTTGAGCGATTGTTTGCTTCTCATTTCTCCTGCCATCCACCCGTTGGGCCATCTGTTTTTGTAGGGCGGCATCAAATTGGCTCTTTTCCTTCAGAAGTATCTGACGGTAATGTTCGGCAGTAGAAATCAATTTCTCCTTAGTCAATCCAACCGTTGTACCTGTGGTGAAAGCCGAACGTATGGCTGTCTCCTTATCCATATTCATTCCCATCAACCCTTTTAACGCCTGTTGAAATTCAAGGTAATCGAAACCAGGTAAGTTATTTTCTTCAATTGCCTTTAAAAGAAAAGCTACTGACTTACGATCCAGTTTGTCTACATCGGCAAACATTTCTGTTATGCTTCTTGCCATCCTATAGTTTTATCTCATCTTTAGTTAAACCCCAAATATAGCAATTTCAACCACCGGGCCCTCAAATTAATTCACACTGGGGCCGATAGATCGACCAAGTTTATTATTTAATCTATATATTTGACATATTTGAGAAAATCATTATATATCATTCCATATTCATGGTAGAATCGAAAGAAAACAAGGTGGGAGAGAGCTCGATTTCTTGTCCGTCGTGCGGGCACAACTTTGATGTCGAAAAAGCGCTTGAGCAAAAGGCGGAACAGCGACTGAGAAATGAATTCAACCAGAGATTCCTCCAATTGAAGAAGAATCTTGATGAAGAAAAGAATCTGCTTGACAGAGAACGGTTAGAAGTGAAAAGGTTATCCAGTCAAACCTGGGAGATTATCCAGGAAGAGCTGAAAAAAGAACGAATTCGTCTTGCCGAACAAATGAAGGCCGAGTCACAAAAGCATTGGCAGCATGAATTGGAAAAGTTGTCCAGGGCATTAGAACAAAAGGAAAGGGAAAATCTGACGCTGCAGAAGAAAGAATTAAGTCTGCTCGCCGAACGACAGAAATTAGAGAATGAAAGACAATCTCTACAATTGAAATTCGAGCGCGAATACCTGCATCGACAGCAGGAGATGGAGAAGAACATTCGAAATCAATTTAGGGATCAGCACAATTTCATGCGACTGGAGTATGAAAAGAAGCTCAATGACCAGAAGAACCTGATCGAGGAGATGACGCGAAAAATTGAGCAGGGATCTATGAAAATGCAGGGAGAGATTCAGGAAATTGCTATAGAGGAATTTTTGAAAGAACGTTTTATAGGGGATACGGTTACAGAAATCAAGTCAGGTGTGAGGGGAGCAGATTGTATGTTACATATCTATAATCAAGGCCAGGGGCAGGAAGTAGGAAAGATTTATTTCGAGAGCAAGAGAACAAAGAATTTCCAAAATGCCTGGATTGAAAAATTTAAGAGTGATATGCGGCATCAGAAAGCAGATTTGGGAATTTTGGTTACACAGGTGATGCCGTCCGGTATGGAGCATATGGGAGAACGAGATGGAGTTTGGATCTGCACTTTTGAAGAAATGAAGATATTGGTACCTATTCTTCGTGATTCAGTCAGATGGGTGTCAGAGGCGGCAGAACTGGGACGAAATCAGGAAAGTAAAATGTCGATGCTCTATAATTATCTGACAAGTAATGAATTTAAGATGCAGATGGAAGCTATAGTCGAGGGGTTTACACAGCTAAAAGAAGAACTGGACCGGGAAAAAAGAGCCATGCATGCCATTTGGAAGAGACGTGAGAAACAAATTGACAAAGTATTGATCAATACCAATCATCTCTATGGGTCGATCAAAGGTATTGCCGGCAATGAGATTCAAACCATCAAAGCACTTGAAATAGAATGAGAATAAAGCTTCTAATTTGGTTCGGAATTCTGATCAGCACCACCTTGCCTCTGAATGCTCAGACATTTGAAGAATCTATTGCTTTGGCCAGTAAGAAAGTGGAAATGGCAATGGATAGTCAACTGCTTCCCGGGATCGCAGTAAGTGTTTATGCTGATGGTAAAATGTGGTCAGATGGCTTTGGCTATAGTAATCTCGAGTCGAAAAGCCCCATTATTCCTGAGATTTCCCGGTTCAGGATTGGGAGTATTTCCAAGACGTTGACAGCCGCAGCCCTCTCCAGATTGTATGAAGATGGAGCTATAGATCTTGATGCCAACGTGGATCAATATTATACAGGATTTCCGGATAAAGGAAATCCTATCACCATTAAACAACTAGCCGGACATCTGTCGGGTATACGGCATTACCAGGGAAATGAATTTCTCAATTCCAAGCGCTATGAAAATGTACAGGATGGACTCTCCATCTTCAAAGATTCGCCACTTTTATTTGCTCCTGGTGAAAAATACAGTTACTCTTACTATGGGTATAATCTGCTAAGTGCAGTGATTGAGCAGGTTTCGAAAATGCTTTTTTTACAGTACATGCAGGACCAGGTGTTTTCGCCTCTGGAAATGTTACACACCGTGCCGGATTACCCGGAAAAGATTATTCCCGGAAGAGTGGAATTTTATGAAAGGAAGGGAGATGTCTTCTTAAATGCCCCATTTGTTGACAATAGTTACAAATGGGCAGGTGGTGGTTTTCTATCCACTTCTACAGATCTAATGTTGTTTGCCAGAGCACATCTAGATTATACCTTTGTTTCTGAAGAGACCTTCGATACATTTACTGCTTCCCAAAAAACAAATGCTGGTGAGGAAACTGGATACGGAGTGGGATGGCGTACGGCTAATGATCGATTTGGTCGACATTACGTTGGTCATAGTGGAGGTTCGGTGGGAGGGACAAGTATGCTGATGATCTACCCGGCAGAAAAAGTTATTGTCATCCTACTAGTCAATTGTACACAAGCAAATATTGGCAACCTCGCAAGCGAAATTGCCAATGATTTTATTAAATAATGCAGGAATTTATTTAAGACTTATTACCCGTCTTTTTGCTTGATTTCTTCGCCTCACCAGTCGCGGTTGTCACTGTTTTGAGGCTTTTACTTGGTCGGCTGTTTCCGTATGATCCACGAATTATCTTTCCTCTTTTTGATCTTTTATCTCCTTTGCCCATAATAGTTTATTTTAGGTATAGTTATGAAAGGCTGTAAAGATAGTAAATAGCCAAAAAGCTAATAATAGATAAATGCCCGGGTCCTTCGTTTCTTCCAAGGAACCGGACTAATCAAGCCCCAAAGGAATTAGTAGATACTATTTTCATTCACGGCATCTTCTATTTCTTCATAGGTAAGCTTGCAGTCCAAACTGGCCATAACAAATTCTTCATCTCCTTGTACAACTACCAGCAAATTTCTGATGATGTCCCGGTCTTCTCTCACATATACTTCAACTTTTTGTAAACCGTCTTTCACAAAGGCAAGGGACTCATATCCATCCCGTTTGAGATCCTTAACCAGATGATCCAATTCTTTCCGGGATACCACTTCTGAGTCATCAGAAAATAAGATTCGGGCTCTTTTCGATTTTCTGACCAGATTTCTGGCAGCGGGTTCTTCGATAAACCAACTCCCCATTTTTATAAATGCATTACCAATTTTTAGTTTGAACACATTGTCACAAATACTGTGTTCTGCGTAGAAGTCATCCAGCGCATCTGTCTGTGAATAAATATAAAAGGGGAGAGTGGTAAGCATGAATAAAGTAAAAAGTGTTTTCATAGTCTTAGTGGTTTAATAGTTGATTCGTTTTATAAGTAGCCAAAAGCACTAGTGCAGTATTTCCGCAGTAAC
>JAGQWV010000047.1 GCA_020437045.1 Saprospiraceae bacterium
GGAGGGAAGGAAGATGATGGAGGCTGCCCGAAAATATGACCGGCGTATGCAGGTGGGGTTTCAGAACCGATCCATTACGAATGTCATGGAAGCGATGAAATTCTTGCATGATGGAGGCATTGGCAAGGTGTTTATGGCACGGGGACTTTGTATTAAACCCCGGGATTCTTTTGGCATTGCCAAAGACTCACAGCCCCCGGCTAATCTCCACTACGACAGATGGTTGGGACCAGCTCAGTGGAGAGCTTACAATGAAAAACGGGGCCATTATAACTGGCATTGGTTCTGGGATACTGGCAACGGTGATACTGGAAATCAGGGGCCACATCAGTTTGACATCGCCCGATGGGGACTGAATAAAAATGAGCATCCGGTATCGATCCAGTCGATGGGAGGTATCTATGGTATTGATCCAGATGAATGCGCCCAGGAAACTCCTAATACGCAAAGTTCTACCTTTAAATATGATGACGGCAGCATGTTGGAGTTCGAAACGAGAGGCCGGTACTCGAATGGAGAGTCTTCACTGGGTATCCGCATTGGTAATGTTTTCTATGGCACGACCGGATATATGGAATTGGATGGGGGTACCTGGAAGGCATTCCGTGAACGGGAAAAAGAACCCTTTACCGGTTCCAAAACAGCGGGTACCAGCAACGACAGTATTTCCTTGTTGGGTACCAGAGATACCGCTCATTTTTCCAATTTTATTGATGCTGTCCGATCTGGAAAGGACGAGGACCTGCATTGTGATATCCGGGAGGGATATTTTTCTACGGCATTGCCTTTATTGGCCAATATCTCTTACCGCTTAGATCGAAAGCTGAAATTTATGGGTGGAGATATGGACCAGGAAATGTTTATTGGTGATCCGGAAGCCAACGCTATGTTGACCCGGAAATATCGTCCTCCGTATGTAGTACCTGAGGAGGTTTAAATATTCCGGGATTATAAGCGATCACCTCCGGTTGGGTTAGTTTTCTGATACGGAGGTGATCGTTTTCATTTGTGTTTTATCACTTACCGCTGAAACTAAAGCCTTTCCAGCCATCTGGACAGAAAGCCATCATAGACCCTGAAGACATTTTTCTGTAATTGTTCACTATATTCCTGATACACTATTTGAACTTCCAGCAATGTCTGCAGGGACCTTCTTACGGTGCTATGTGCACCCAGTTTTGCTCTCTGTTTTCTTCCCATTTTTTATTGTTAAAAAAGACTACTAAAACAATAAAAATTCATTGTCTTTCATTAGAATAACAGATTTGATGAACCGATAGTCTATGGGAATGAGATTTAATTCCGATGAAGTATCCTTACCTGTAAAATTCCTGTGTATATGATGAGAATACTTTTTATGGTCATCAATTTAATTCTGTCAATATCGTACATGCCGGGGCAGACTAGAAAAGTTATCTTCGATATATGCGCGAATGATAGTGCCCTGTATACAATTTATTTGAAGGAGAAAGAGCTGGGTATTATAGATAGTGTGGTGACTATCAGTCGGGGTGAGTTCACCTTGCCTATGAGTGTCTTTCCGTTTTATAATATTTCTATCGAGGGCAAAGCTTGGGCTTTTAAATCTTTCCTGG
>JAGQWV010000048.1 GCA_020437045.1 Saprospiraceae bacterium
TTTTCTTACGTAATAAATTATATGCGAACATCGGCTCATTATAAGAATCGAATACTTGCAGCATTGAATTATCCTTTGAAAAACCAAACTGAATTGCTTGACTTGTTTGATGAATAATCTCAAAATTATTTGTTTCAGTAGAAAATATTCTTAGCTCTCCATCATCAGAGTGGCTTGCAATAAGATTGCCAGCTGGAGAGACAGCCGTACTTATTATCGGATCTATGTGATTCCAAACAATAAAATTTTCAATATAACGATTTATATCTATAATTCTTATAACTCCTTTGTCCAATCCAGCAGCAATCCCTTTATAATCTGGAGAAAAGCTAATATTAGGAAATCTATAAAACCCTCGTGAAATAAACAATGCACTGGATAAATCTAAAGTGTCAATAAAACATTCAGTCTTTACATCCAGGGTGAACCTTATTCCTTTTGTGGAAACACAGAGAAGATTACTTTTGCTTGGTAAAAATGACATTGTTTCAACAACGTATTCTTCTCCTGGAATTGGTTTTCTTAGGACCTTTTTTCCTGATTTTACATTGAAAATCGTTATGTATCCACTTTTTTCATAAAAAGCTAATAAAGATCCATTTAGAGAGAAGCAAAGTTGAAGCGTTTCACTAACGGTTATTATGTCTATAAATCTTCCTGTTTCTAAATTCCATATTTTTACGGTTGAATCATCTGATGTTGAGGCAAGAATTGGATGAATAGGTGAAAAAGCAAGGTAATTTGCTCTTTTTTGATGGCCGATTAGAGATGGAATAGTTCTACCTGTTTCGAGATCCCAGATTCGTATAATTCCATCATTGCAAGCAACTGCTACTATATTACGCTTGGGAGAGAATGAAATATCATTTGGCACTTCATTTTTGTTTAATGTATGACTAATGCAACGGTCATATTTGTTGGTATTCCAGATAATAATTTCGCCATAACCTGCACAAGCACCTAAATAAATTCCATTTGCACTGCAAGCTAGACCTGTAACAAACCCCTTGATTTGCATTACCCTCACTTTTGTAAAATTGAAGATATTCCAAACCTCAACTTTCCCTCCATTAGTGCCAGATATTAAATTAGATCCATTGGGTAAGAAAACAACTTTTGAGATATAATTTTTGTGATTGAATGTTCTAAATTCAGTGATAGATATTCCGAGTGGACTTTGTTGTGGGCGAAGTGAACGAAACCATGGAGTTTGTTTACGATCACGTCTCCATTTTTCGACTAATTTATAAATCTTTTTTCCTTCTGCTAACCATGGTGCATTTTCTTTATTCCAGCCTCCTATTGGTATTTTATAATGAGCTTCAGACTCAGGATTATCATACCACCAACAGGAGTTCCAAAGGCATTGAAATAATGCTTGAGGATAAATATCAGAATGCTGTGTTATGAATAGTATGTCACGTTGGAGCGCATTTTGCAATATTTCTATAATTTTCCAATCTGCATGAGTCCTAGGCATTGAACTAATAGCAGTGTTAAAATCAATAAGAAGATCAAGAGCTTTTCCAGCAATTACTTTGGCTTCAAGAAAATTCAGATTTGTCAATGACGAAGAAAGTGTATCCCACATATTAGCTTGAGTCTCCTGCCAAGGCAACTCAACACATAAACGAATATTTGGATTCTTTTGATTAGCGCTATCAAGATATATGGGCTTGCCTAAGAAATATTTGGCAAGTTTCTTATGATATTTAATAACATTCTTCAAAGTTTGTTTTTTATTTTTCTGTTTCAACTAACCCATACCTCCTCCCCAATACCTCATTAAACTGCCTGTGGAAAAAAGCAATGATCGGCACTCCATCGGCATCCCGCTCGGTAAGATAAGGCTCCAGATCAAGGAAAAGGCGTGACCAAACCACAATCGGAATTTTCATGGACCCCGTGAGTTCTGCTCGGATGTCAATCAATTCCTGGCGGTGACGCTGGTGGGTATTTTTAAGAAATTTATCCCACAGCTCCTCATCAAAGGCAAAAATCTCCAGGATCTCATTTTCCGCAAGTCCTTGATAGCGTCCACAAAGCATGAGACAGATGGCATCTTGTATAAATTCTTCATCGTGTTCGACACGGAGGGAATCGATGTAATCATTTATTATCCCTGGCACGTCATCCTGAAGTGTGAAATCTTCGGTATAGGAATGCCATTTCCTGGCCTGCTCGAATGCTAGTTTTAAGTAGAGGGCTAGTCCGGTTTCGTTAAATTGATCAAGTAAATAGTGTTGTTGGGAAGGTGTTAAGGTGCGCTTACTGGCATCCAGCCATTTGGCAATGATCTGTTCAGCTTCCATTTTATGCAACACCGGGAGGTGAATTATTGATGTATTTCCTAATGCTGGTTCAAGATCAGGTAACGTAGAAATAATAAAACGGGTGTGTTCAGGCAACTCCGCAGGCAGCCAATAGAATGAATTTCCCTCATAATTGGAAAGCTGGTCCAGAGCGTCAAGAAAGACATAGATGGGCTTTTCACTGGTGCTTAATGCTAGACATTGCTTAAATATTTCGGAAAGGCTGCTTAACTCATATAGGGCTGATTGGTTTTCAAAATTTGCCATCGATTCGAGCGTTGTGCCAAAAGCAGTTGCGATCTGTCCTCCTACGCTTTGCAACAAGGAGATAAGGCTGGTAGAGCCGGATGTCGCTCCGATAAACCGGTACATCAGCACCGCATCAGGGTATTTTTCTTCGATTTCATGGATGGCTTGGGCCATCACACTGGATTTACCGGATCCGGAAGCACCGATTAACGACAAAGGTTTTTGATCTGGGTCTTTGTTAATATAACTTCCAATCTGTTCAAGTACATTCACTCTGCCGGAAAAATGTTCGGTAAGGCTGTTCTTAAAAGTTTGATGCAGATTTTGCTCATGTTTGATCTCATCCGGATTAATGACTAGTTTGATTTGCTGCTCTATAATGTCCTTTAAAAATTCATAAACCACATGAGCAAATGCTTCAGGATCCTCGAGAACGGGTTTGTCACCGTTCCAGTCTGCCGGGTACGATTTATAGTTTTTTCCATCACCCAACAGATCTTTTAATTCCTCCTTTAATGCACCAAGTTTTATTTGACATTCTTCATCCGGATTCCCGGTTGCATCCAGATCGATAAAATCTTTAGTGTGAGGCAGGCCGGATAACACTCTTTCCAGGGCAAGGACATGACCAGAAGGATGCTCCAAGTCTTCATCCAGATCCAATGCTCCGGCTACTATTTCCTGATGGGTAGCTGATGAGAAATACTTCGATTGCTGTGTCGCTGAGAAGTGGACATTTAATATAGCGGTTCGAAGTACTTCCCGGATCTTATTTTCGACTTTTTTCCAGTTATCATAGTGGGTGTAGTCCTGGTCTCTGGGTTGTAGCAGATACTCTGACGGCATCGCATTGGTATCTAGTTGGTACCAGGTTTCCAACAGCTCTCTGCCATCTTCCGCAAGGGCTTGTAATAAAGCTGCCATTTCATTCGCCGGGATTTTTGGAGGGACTGGTTGCCATCCATACTTATTACCCAACAAAATGAGGAAATTGGGCTTTGGAGAGATCTTTTGACAGCGGGCGATCTCATTCAGGCATATTTCCAGGGTTTTCTGGCTAAGGGAAGATTCTTCCGTCACCCCCCAGCGCAGGTCCACTGCCTGGAACTTGGCGCCGTTTTCAGCGCAATATTTTTCCAATCGGGGAAACACATCCCTCTGCAGGATGCTTCTTTCCTCCCGCATATCGGTAAACGTTGAACTGACAAATACCCGGAAAGTCTTGGTTGGAGCTGGCATAGGGCTGGGTGATTAATGAGTACCAGGAAAAATTCGTTTTACAATCAGTTCATAGTAAATCTAACGATTGTTTCCTTACTATTCGATAAGAATTAGTAAACTTAGAAATCCGATCTCTGCAAAACGAAAATCACTATGGAATACCATTCCAAATTGGCCACTTACTTTCGCTCACGCCCTCTTTATCTGGACGATACAGCTTATCAAAAACCCAATATCCGCAAGCTGATGGAGCTGCCCTGGCAGGAACTCGAAGCTGCAATATCACACGAAAATGGCGACTCAAAAAACCAGGACCAGGATTATGGAGAGCGAATGAAGAGAAGCGACCAATATTGGGACAATGTCACCAATACACTTTGCAACCTTGATTTTATCCAGGCTAAGGCAGTAGCAAAATTTACCTATGAACTGGTGGATGACCTGAATAAAGCTTTAGAAGTAATCCCCGACAATACAAAGAATATTCGTGAAGAGAAAGAACGGCAGGCCCGGATGGAGCAATACACCCAAGATTTAATAGCCTATGCGAAAGGAGACATCTCAGAACTGGATATTCCGGAAAGTATTACTCCCTGGACGGAAGAGCGGATTAATGCAGAGATTGGAAGAATAAAGACAAATCCAAACTGTGTTGACAGATTAAAAGACTTTCTTAATTTTCTGGGCAAGGAAGCTACGAATCTGCAAAACTTTGCCAGTGACTTTGCTTTTTTCGCACATCAGCAGGCATGGAATCATTCCTCCGATGGTCCGGTAGGCCTTGCAGCGGAAATCCTTTCAGCAGAAAATGCCAAATGTCTGATGAGGCGTATCTCACCTACTCGCCCACCGTGGAATCCTTTTCCTCAGGCGCTAAAAACCCTGAAAGGTCATACTGATCTTGTCAATGACGTAGCCATTACCTCTGATAGGGAAAAGGCCATTTCCGGTTCCTCGGATGAAACCTGCATCATCTGGGATTTGAAGACCGGAAAAGCTGTACAAACACTGAAAGGTCATACTAATAGTGTCTATGCCGTGGCTATTACCCCGAATGGGAAAAAGGCCATTTCCGGTTCCTCGGACAGCACCTGCATTATCTGGGATTTGGAGACTGGAAAAGCGGAACAAACCTTGAAAGGTCATTCTGATACTGTAAAATCCGTGGCCATTTCCCCGGATGGGAAAAAGGCCATTTCCGGTTCCTTGGACAGCACCTGTATTATCTGGGATTTGAAGACCGGAAAAGCGGAACAAACCTTGAAAGGTCATACTTATAGTGTCCAAGCCGTGGCCATGACTGCGGATGGAAAAAAGGCCATTTCAGGTTCCTCGGACAGCACCTGCATTATCTGGGATTTGAAGACCGGAACAATGGTGAAAACCCTAATAGGTCATTCTGGTCGTGTAGATGCTGTGGCCTTGACCCCGGATGGGAATAAGGCCATTTCCGGTTCCTCGGATGGCACCTGTATCACCTGGAATGTAAACACCGGAAAAGCGGAACATACACTAAAAGGCCATATTTATGGTGTCAGAACTGTGGCTATGACTGCGGATGGGAAAAAGGCCATTTCCGGTTCAGATGACCACACCTGCATCATCTGGGATTTGGACATTGGAAAAGCGAAGGAAATTCTAAAAGGTCATAATGGTAAGGTCTTTGCCGTGGCTATTACCCTGGATGGGGGAAAAGCCATTTCCGGTTCTCTTGACAGCACCTGCATCCTCTGGGATTTGAAGACCGGAAAAGCGGAACAAACCTTGAAAGGTCATACTAATAGAGTCCATGCCGTGGCCATTTCCCTGGATGGGAAAAAGGCCATTTCCGGTTCAGATGACCACACCTGCATCATCTGGGATTTGGACACTGGAAAAGCGAAGGAAACCCTAAAAGGTCATACTCGTGATGTCTTGACCGTGGCCATGACTCCGGATGGGAAAAAGGCCATTTCCGGTTCCATGGACAGCACCTGCATCCTCTGGGATTTGGACACTGGAAAAGCGGAGAATATCCTAAGAGGTCATACTAATTTAGTCTTTGACGTGGCCATTACCCCGGATGGGAAAAAGGCCATTTCCGGTTCCATGGACAGCACCTGCATTATCTGGAATTTAGACACCGGAAAAGCGGAGCATACGCTAAAAGGCCATATTTATAGTGTCTATACTTTGGCCATGACCCCAGATGGAAAAAAGGCCATTTCCGGTT
>JAGQWV010000049.1 GCA_020437045.1 Saprospiraceae bacterium
CAGCCCAGGGATGTGGTCAGAATGATTCCGATATTACGACTGATAAAGCTCAAAATTTCATTACAGAAGAAAATAAAAATGAAGGAACCACGGATTGGCAGCTTACTAGAGTCCGGGTGGATGGTTCAAAATATCGCACCAAATTAATTGAGGGCTATTGTTCTCATCAATCGATTAGCAAGGGTGAAAAAATTAATTTTTATGTCAGCACGGATCCAGGAAGAGACTTTACGCTAGACATCTACCGTATGGGTTATTATGAGGGTAAAGGTGGACGACATATGATGAACATAGGCCCGCTTAAAGGAACGAGCCAAGCCGTACCGGAAAAAACATCATTACCTGAACAGTTAAGAGAGTGCAACTGGACTTCATCGCATTCGATGGTGATTCCCGATGATTGGCTGTCCGGGGTCTATTTGGGAAAGCTAAAGACCATACCGATATCTGGTGAAGATCCCTATTGGGAAAGCTACATAATATTCATTGTGAAAGATGATCGTCAGGCAGATGTCCTTTTTCAATGTTCGGATAATACCTGGCAGGCCTATAATCGTTGGCCAGAAAATGAGTCCTTATATACACATCCCCAGGGAGCCCATATCCCGGGAGTGAGCGTGAGTTTTAACCGGCCTTATGGTATGTACTGTCAGATTTTTGAGCATCCTTTATCGATGGGATCAGGAGAGTTTCTGCTGTGGGAATATCCACTCTGTTTCTGGCTGGAAAAAAATGGATACGACGTGACTTATGGATCTAATCGTGATTGTATTAATATTGATTTTATTCGCCGCTGTTTTACATTCCTCAGTGTGGGACATGATGAGTATTGGGATATAGAACAATATAATGCGGTCAAAGAAGCTATAAATATGGGCACAAACGTTCTGTGGTTGAGTGGTAATTCCGTCTTTATGGTTTCTCCGTTTTCCAATGATGCACAAGGTAATCCTGGGCGACGACTGACCCGCCAGGGATCCTATGGAGAATTACGAGCAGAAGAACTGGCCAGCTATCATGAATTATTTGGCAACCTCCGGGAAGCCGCACCTGATGAAAGAGACATTATGGGTGTGCGCTCGGTCGTGCCTTTCAACGGAGGAGGAGATTGGATTTGTACCAATCCTGATCATTGGATCTTTAAAGGAACCGGAATGAAAAAAGGTGATTTTATACCTGGTTTAGTCGGCTGGGAACATCATGGTGATCCCGATTTTAATAAACCAGGTTTGGAGATTCTGGCGGAGGGAATGATTTGGTCAAGCGGTGACGTTCCGGGTAAATATGCTTCTGTCATTTTTAATGGCCCCCAAAATAATTTTGTCTTTAATGCATCCACCATATTCTGGTCACAAGCACTCAGTCAGCCACCTGGACATATTTTACCCTGGTCGCATTGGAGCCGGCCGCAAGGAACGGATCAGAGAGTGCAACAGATCATGCATAATTTATTAGCGAAAAAAGGATAAATAAAATGATAAAAAATCGGCGGGCATATTCTCCTGGATTCAAATACCTGATTCTCTCGACACTGTTTATTTATTTATTAGGGTGTACGGAAAGGAATGAAGAGCCGGGAATTTTTAATATTCCATCGGGCTTCGTGCTGGAATCGGTCGTGATACCGGAGCTGATTGATTATCCCATGTTTGCCAGTTTTGATGACCAGGGGCGGCTGTTTGTTTTTGAATCGACAGAGGCCAATGACATGGACACAGATAGTATGCTAGCGCATCCTTCTTATCAAATTAGATTACTGACAGACAAGGATGGTGATGGGTTATTTGATCAATCGACGGTTTTTGCCGAAAAAATTCCCTTCCCAATGGGAGGAACATATTATGATGGCAGTCTTTACGTGGCCGCATCACCAGATATTTTAAAATACACTGACTCAGATGGAGATGGTCGATCTGATACTAAAGAGGTGCTATTATCTGGGTGGACATTAAATAGTAATGGTGCGATATTAAGCGGCCCGTTTTTGGGCCCGGATGGTTGGATGTATGTAGCGGATGCCCGGAGAGGTTTTGATATTACCAGTAAGGAAGGTCGGCGTTTCCAGGGTAAAGGTGCACGTATCTGGCGGTTTCTACCGGATGGAAGTAAGCTGGAATGGCTCAGTGGAGGTGGATTTGATAATAGCATCGAAATTGATTTTACTGCTTCCGGAGATCCTATCGGTACCATGACCTACTTTAGAGATCCGGCAGATGGTCAACGAGATGCCTTAATGCATTGGGTTTTAGGAGGAGTGTATCCGAAACCACAGGTGGTTATTCAGCAAGACCAACTTGCTTTAACAGGTGATTTGATGCCGGTGGTGACAAAAATGCCGAGAGTGGCTCCGGCTGGATTTATGCGATTCAGGGGAGCAGGTTGGGGGGCCGAATTTGAAAATGATTGGTTCAGTGCTATTTTCAATACGGGACAAATCTTACGGCATCATATAGTCAAGGCGGGAGGATCTTATATTTCAACAGATACCGCCTTCCTGTCGACGGATTTACCGGATGTTCATCCCACGGATGTCCTGCAAGACGGAAATGGTGATCTCTTGGTAGTTGTAACCGGAGGTTGGTTTATCCATGGCTGCCCCTTATCACAGGTTGCCAAACCGGAAGTGGCTGGAGGCATCTATCGACTTAGAAAAGAGGGAGCACCTGCTTATCAGGATCCCTGGGGACATGGCATCACATTTAAAGATTTCTCCAATGACGATCTGAGAAAAATACTCGATGACGATCGACCCATGGTTCGCAAGAATGCTGTTGAAAATTTAATCTCCAGGGGACGATCGACGAGTTCTATTTTTGAGGATCGCATGACCTCGGGATCCCCCACTATTCGTATGGAAGCACTATTTGCCCTTTACCGGATCCATTCGGCAAATCTGCTTTCCAAAATCTTGATGGGGCTTGAGGATAGAGAGCCAGAGGTACGAGTGGTCGCCTCTCGAATTGCCGGACTGAATAGAGAAGAGCAAGCTGTGGTACGTCTGAGCGAAATAGTGATAAATGATCCTGATTTGGGAGTGAAGAGACAGGCGGCTACAGCTTTGGGGCAAATTGGTAAGAGTTCATCGATCCCTTCACTCATCGCTGCATCCAGCCAGGTAGATGACCGGTTTTTGCTTCATGCCATCCGTTATGCTTTGATTTCCATAAATGAGCCGACCCTGTTGTTAGAAGCTTTGCAAAATGAGGATCCAAATATCAGAATTTCAGCATTAATTGTCCTGGATCAGATGAAGGCAGCTGCTCTCCAAACAAATCATTTATTGCCATTCTTGGATAGTTCTGATGAAAATATCAGAGAGGTGGGCATTTGGGTGCTCCAACATCACCCCGAGTGGTCGTCATTTGTCTACGACCAGGTAAGGCAGTGGACAGGAAATTCAAGTATGGATGACACTGAATTGGAAAAGCTCCGGAAACTATTGGTGCTTTTTTGTGATGATCAAAAAATTCAGTTATTCCTGTATAAAATAGTCGAAGATAATTCTGCACCTGCGAATACACGAGTGGCTTTATTGAAAGTGCTAGGTCAATGTAACGGAGAGATTTCACCTGAAGGAATGGCATCCTTGGAGAAAGTAATTCAGACTTCCAATGCTCAAATTAGAGATGCGGCCTTAGAAGTCATTCAATCCCGGCAAATTAGAGAGCTAGCGTCCGTACTCACAGGATTGTTGCCAAATTTTACCAAGGATGCCGTCGCATATCTTAAAATACTGAATACCCGTATGGTGGGAAATCCAGAGCTGAGTGAGAGGGAATTTAGTCGACTGATGTCACTGCTGGAACGATCGAATAAGTTACCGGTCAGGAGATCAGCAGTACAGATTCTGTCGAGGGCGTCACTAAACCAACAGCAACTAAGGACTTTGGCAGAAGATGGGATCTTAAATGCAGATGAGGTCACCTTCCCGGAAATTTTCCGGATTTTTAAGACCGACAGCCTTTTGGAGACGGGAGAATTATTAGTTAATTCTGTTAGTCAGCAAAGGCAATTAGTGACCGTTTTAAATGAAAATGAAGTGAACGCTGTTCTTGACCACTATCCGGAACAGGTAAAGCAGAAAGCCATGCCGGTTTTACAGATACTTAGGGAAAATGATAAAAGCCGGTTAGCTCAATTAGAGCAGAAGGAAACTGAAATTAAAAAGGGGGATGTTAACCGGGGCAGGAATTTATTTTTTGGAAAAGCTCTTTGTGCGACCTGCCATTCCGTTGGCACAGAGGGAGCAACCTTTGGACCGGATCTTACCAATATTGGGGAAATCAGGTCCAAGCATGATTTATTGGAAGCCATTGTTTTTCCGGCAGCAAGTTTTGCTCGTGAATATGAAACATTTACTATTACGACCAAGACCGGCACTTTTACCGGTTTAATAGATCAAAATCTTACAGAGGGAGTGATCGTCTTAAAAACGGCTCCCGGACAGAGTGTACGTCTGCAAGAATCGGAAATTACCTCCATTGTTCCGGCTACCAATTCAATGATGCCTATCGGTTTAGATAATAATTTATCTACTCAGGAATTGTCTGATCTGATGGCATTTTTGGAGGCCTTACCGTATCGAATCGACCGATTAATTGAAATATCAAATAAAGAGGTTGATTAGTAGATCAACACATGGGTTATGTTGAATAATTTTAATAAGATTCTTGATGAGGTCCGAGGCGCAAAACGCAGATGTAGCCGCAGCTACAGCGAGTTTTTGCAACGAATGAGATCGTAAAA
>JAGQWV010000050.1 GCA_020437045.1 Saprospiraceae bacterium
GATCTATAAAATATTGCAACCGGACTTGATTGATCTGGCCAATGAAGGGGCCTTTTTACTGATGTGTAAACAAGTTTTGCCCACTGGCTTATTGGGTTTGATGTTGGCTGGGATGTTATTTGCCACAGCAAGTTCCGTCAATACAACTTTGAATATGATGTCGGCCGTTTTTACCAATGATCTCTATACACGGCTAGTGAAAGATGTTTCCGACACTAAGTTGATGCAGGTAGCCCGAATTTCAACGTTGATATTTGGACTGGTTACCATATTGGTAGCTTTAATGGTACCTGCTGCCGGAGGTATTGTAGAAGTGGTGATCAGCGTGGGAGCGATTACCGGTGCTCCCTTATTCGCACCAACTATATGGGCTTTATTTAGTGAAAGGCAAACAGCAAAATCTATATTACTTACCACGTTGATCAGCTTGAGTATTAATTTATGTTTTAAATTTATTTCACCCCAATTTGGGATTTCCCTCGATCGTGCTCAGGAAATGTTGTTGGGAGTTTTTGGACCTTTGGTTCTCCTGGCTATTTTTGAATTTTGGCCCGTTGGTGCCAAAGCAAAGGAAATTAATTATTTGGAACAGACACTAGCTCCAGGCCAATCTTCAGGTAATGCGTTTGCTTTGAAGATCTTAGGCTATGCTGTCATTTTTACCGGTATATTGGTAGGTTTGCTGTCATTTGGGTCCGAGGGAGGATGGTGGTGGATTTTGATCATCTCTCTGGCTATTATTGGTACAGGATATATTTTAGTTTACAAGAGTAAACAATATCTTATAGTTGAAAATAAACCAACTGTGTAAATATACCGGTTGAATTATAGGGATCATACTAAGTAGCAATAGATTCACAAATAAAATCAGGTACAATACCGGTCGTCTTAATAAAGAATTCTGCCTGGTCCGGAATGGTATTACCACTAAGTACCAGTACGGTGTCTATACCAAATTTATTTCCACCGATGATGTCCGTGTGCAACGTGTCACCGACCATCAGCACTTCTTCTTTTTGGTAACTTTTATTCTGATTAATGTGCTGAAATGCGAAATTGAACATTTGTGCATCGGGTTTTCCGAAGTGGATGAATTTTTTACCCACGACTTTTTCCAACAAACTGGCAATACTTCCTACTGCGATGGCTACTTCATCCTCTGATACAGGATAGGTTTTGTCCGTATTTGCCACTACAACGGGAACATTGGTACGTCGCAATAAATTAATGGTCTTATTGAGATCGGTTTGCCAGTCAAAACCTTCGTCATCGAGCAGTACTAGAACTCTAATTTCATTGGTTTTACGGTGATCCAGATCGAGTTTGGAAATTGGGATGGTAATGAGGTCCATGGCTTCTAAGTAAATGGCCGAGCTTTTGGTGCCGAGATAGGCCACTCGTCCGTCCTTTACTTTATGTCGTAAATAATCTCTTGCGAGCATTCCTGAGCTGATGATTTTGTCGGTATCAATGTCGGTTATGCCATTGCGCTGATAGAACTCTGCCAACTGATAAGGACTCCGGGAGGCATCATTGGTTAAGACATAAAAATCAATACCATTTGCATTTAAGAAATCAAATGTGTCCTGTATGCCGGGTATGATTCCTGAAGAATTCTTCAATACTCCAAATGCATCAAAGAATATTGCCCGGTAATTAAGTGCAACTTTTTTAAATGAATCTAAATACATGAAATAAAGACTTAAATGTTTAGTGCTTTTAAAATCTTGTCAGCAACGTCTGTGTGATCAAGACTGGGAAAATAGATTTCAAAAGCCTCTTTCTTTAATTTAAGAGCGAAACGATCAAGATAAAAGTATCGACCAAATTTCACCACATAATTTAAAAGAAAGAATCGATATGCTTCTTTTATAAAACGTACCTCATTAGCAGATAAAGGGAAGATGGAATGGTAGCTTTTTAAAAACAGGATAAACCGGTCCTCCAGCAGCGGATCTACCGTATAGCTGAAAGCTGTTTGGTCACCTTCGGCGCGAACCACCCTTGCGAAAAAGTAAAAGTCCAAAACACGGGTACTCATTCTGAACCAGTCATAGTCCCATCGGGCAAATAATCGAGTATCATCGGTGACTGAAAAATTACCAATATTCCAATCAATAAACACCGGTATGCTATCGAAACTCCGATAGTCAAACTTCGTACTGTTTTCAAAAAAAAGATCACACTGCCGTCGAATTTCGTCCAGTACCAGTCGATGCTCGAATTGTCCCTCCTCCGTTTTCAACGACTCCAGGAGATCCTCAAGATCTTTGGCCATGGTTTTTGAAGATGGGGGTAGGACATCTTTCAATTCTGTACAGGCCAGATGAAATTTTGCCAGTTCTTCTCCGAGAATGGAAATCTGAGAATTGCTTACCACTTTCGGTAATTTCTGGGCTGTCCGGATAGGGTTATAGAAGACTACCCAGATGTCGACACCAGCCCGGTTATACCGATAGGTGAATACCTCATCATCTTTCGTCAGTGCTCGTCCTACAAAATGTTCATAAGGATAAAGGAGGTTGTTAGCGAGAACATTAATGATTTTATGATCTTCTTTAAAATGTTCGTAATGGCCAAAATAGGATAGCTTGGCGATCACAAAATTACCCCCCAGAAAATTGACTTTGAAAACGTGATTTGTAGATACTTTTGCACTGATATCTTCAACGGATGTGATCCGCTTTGAGCTGTTATATTTACTCCATGCCAGGGTGATGATAGCCGAATAATCAATAAATCGCATACTACTTAAAGGTTCTACTCTTACATTCAGTTGGCCCGCAAGATAATACCATTGCAATGATTTCCGGCATCAAATTCAGGATTTCATAATACGGGTTAGATATAACAAAATGAAGAAAACTCAAATGCGCGAATCGCCATCTTGTCATTCACGTGATAAATCGAAATTGTCACCGGGTATCCGACACATTTTAATATTGGATGTCCACCAATTTCAGATCTTCATCATGTAACTTTGCAGGGTGCAAATTAACCGGAAAGAGGCCTCTGTTTTTGCGGTTTAAACTTCAGGTATCAGATCCTAAGGGGATATCATTCTTACTCAGGAGGCAGAATTGCCTTCAGATGGGAGGCATTTGTACCGCAACAGCCGCCTAATACCTTTACCCCGTAGGTATAGTATAACGCGTTCATATGCTTCGCCCAATCATTGATGTCGTCAAGAAAAAGCCCCTCGGCTCCATCCAGATCACAGTGATCGAGCGAAGATGCATTGGCGAGGTATCCATCCAGCCGGTTAAATAGGGCAGCAGGCTGCTTTTCGGCTTGCAAAAATGTAGGATAGGCACAGTTGACCATATATCCCAGTGGAGGGTTTTCTGTGAGCTGATCGATCAGTTGAATTGCTTCTATGATCTTGGTGCCATCTAAAATAAGTCCATCTCTTCCAATCACAAAGCTGATGAAATAGGGTATTTGCCACTCCGCCGCTGCTTGGGCAATTCCAATCGCCTCTTCAATAGCTGGTAAAGTTTCTGCGATTATAAAATCAACTCCGCCTTCGATCAACTGACCTATTTGCCAGCTATGATATCTCTTCGCTTCTTCTCTGTTGAGCGACTCTTCCGGCCGGTAGCAGTCATTCTTACAGCCTATCAAGCCTCCGATCTTGATTTTGTCGGCTTGTGATTCCCTTCGTCTTCGAATGGAATGCAAGAATGCACTTGCATCTTTGTTGATCTCTGGGTGTTTTTTAGATCGTTGAATCCGGTCGTAATCGCAGCGCCAGGTAGGAGTACATATGAAAATTGGCAGATTTTTGTTTTCTGCAACATCCAGGTATTCATCATAGATCTTTTGTAGAGCTAGACTACCAACCGGATCATAAATTAGTGGAGCACTGACCAATATCGGATCGAGGTGTATATGATCGTCTCTCCGCAGGCGTTCGACAATGGCGGCCTCCATCAGTATAAATTGGTGGCTATCGAAGTATGCTTTAAAATCAGATAATTTGTCGATCATGATTCAGATTTGGATTTATATCAATGGTGCAACGCTTAGGAATGTCTTCGGAAAATTTTCCCCATTTGCATTATTTATTCCTTAAAGTCCGGATTTGGAGATATGGTTTGAGCATTTACATTTTGCTTCCATTGATGTAGTTGATCCAATAGTTCTTGTTTTTTTAGTGGATGTGTATCTACGAGGTTGGTTGTTTCACTCAAATCTTCTTTTAGGTTGTAAAGTTCGATCTTTCCATCTTCGAGATACTCCAACAATTTCCAATCACCGACCCTTATCGCACTGACAGGTGTGGTGGTGGGGTAGTAGTGAGGGTAGTGCCAATAGAGGGCCCGGTCACCAGGACTGGACTCATCATTCTTAAGAAGCGAAAAAAAGCTTTTGCCGTCGATGGGACTTGAGTCATTGATATCCAAGATTTCCAGGATCGTTGGGAAAAAATCGATGGTACTAATTGGTTGTTCTACGATTTTTCCTTCTGCTTTCAATTGGGGTATATGGGCAATCGTAGGAATACGGATACCACCTTCATAAAGACTTCCTTTGCCCGATCGAAGTGGAGCATTATTAGTTACCTGATTATCGCGATAATTATTGACGAAACCACCATTGTCAGACAATAGAAAAATGATCGTATTGTTTAATTTATCCAGTTGTTCCAATTTATCAAGAATCCGGCCGATATTATCATCCACGGCTTTCACCATAGCTGCATAGGTCTCATTTTGATGATTAAGATCAGGGGATTTCTTGGCACTGAATAATTTGATGTCAGCTTCTTTTGCCTCTATAGGAGTATGTACATTATAGTACCATAAGTTGAGAAAGAGCGGTTTATTACCGGCATCTTCGATCATTTTTACCGCCTCACTGGTGAGCCGGTCCGTGAGGTATTCACCGTCCCGGTCACTGAAATAGTGGCCGTGATCATCCTGGCCAAGGTTTCCCACGAATCGATCTTCTCCAAAAGCAAAACCTTTGTACGGATAAAAATAAGTGGGAGGAGCACCTCGCTGACTAGCGGCGACACTGAGGTCAAAACCTTGTAACTCCGGAAAGTGCATTAAATCTCCAACATGCCACTTGCCAATATGGGCGGTATGATAACCTTTTTTTTGAAGCTCTTCCGCCAGGGTAATCTCATTCAGTGGGAGATTCTCAATAGTTTGAGGTGTGATTGATCTGGTCGTGGGATTTGCTCTTCGTTCATGGCCGGCGGCTTCACTCCAGATGGTAAAGTTTAACCGGGCTGGATATTTACCAGTTAAAATCGAGGCTCTTGTTGGAGAACAGACAGGTGCCGCAGCATAGCTGTTAGTAAAAATAAATGATTGACGGGCCAGTCTGTCAATATTTGGTGTTTCGTGTAGGTCTGCACCGTAACAACCAAGATCACTCCATCCCAGATCATCCACCACAATAAATAAAATATTGGGAGAACTATTTTTCTGTCCAACAGCATTTACTGATGAATAAAATGCCAGCAGAAAAAAGGCATAGCGAAGAATTGCATTTTGATAGAACATACTAATACATAATGGAAAATAATTATAAAATAATTAACTTTTTAGTCCTGGAGATCAAATATCGAATTGTCCAAAAGATATTTATCCATATAGAAAAATATCTTTTTTTTTGATTTCGAATGGAACAAAGTCGTGGGGGAGTATATCTCTTATAATCCGATTGGATTTGAAGATCTCAATAGGATCTTCTATTATTTTAATCTTTTCCTAATATGGATATTCTATTTGATTTCGATCACCTGCTCTTCGCTAAAAACTTCAATAAATAATGGATACTCGTCACCGAGTTTATTATATACCGCGGTCTTGTCATCCATGCGATGTTTGGTCACTAACACCTTCAATCGATATTGCCCGGGGTCATGAGGCATCATGGTGATCGAAAAAACCCTTGATTCCTTCGGATTCAGATTATTGTCACTCAATTTTCTGGCTTCCGGATACCACTCCCAGGTTTCTCCTATTCTAAAGGTTTCCTGTTGAATGATGGTATCGTTGGCGATATCCGTCCATTGGAGTTCTATCAGATAAAACCGTTCGGGATCCCCGGTAGGAAGTCGATGTCCTGCTTCCTCATTGACCAATTTAATCTCATAAGTAATGCTGTCATCAGCTCCATATTGTTTTTGCAATTGATCTGGATAAAAGGCCATACCGGAAAGTCCTTTAGTCTCGATTCCGGCTCTTTTGGGAATACCTGAGCCGGGAAACCAATGTCGGTGCGCCATTCGATTTGGCATACCCTGCATCAACGGACGGCTGATCGTGTCCATATGACAGG
>JAGQWV010000051.1 GCA_020437045.1 Saprospiraceae bacterium
AGGTCAGGACCTTTTCGGCATCAAATGAAGAGACCGTTGCCGATCCTCCCGCCTTTGATACCAACGAAGGATCCCAATTAAATAGGGAAGCCAGGATTACTTATGATTGGGTAAACAAGATCAAGGCCGGACAGGATGAAGAATATTTATGGATTGCCGAATTTTGGAGCGATGACTGCCCGATCTTGACATTCAGCCCTGCGGGTCGATGGATTAGTATTACGAACCAGGTAATTGCTATCGAAAAACTGGATCTGATGGAGTCAATTGCTACGTATGCAAAAGTAAGTTTCGCCTTGGCTGATGCAGGTATTGCCTGTTGGAGGGAAAAATATCGTTATAATTGTTTGAGACCCATTGACTATATTCATAAATATATGGATGATCCGACGTGGAATACCGTAATGTGTCCTGATGGATCAGGGGGATATTATACACCAAACTTTCCTACCTATCCTTCGGGCCATGCTACATTTTCGGGAGCTGCTGCTTTTGTTCTATCCAATATTTTCGGCTCGGAATATCAATTTACGGATCGTAGTCATGAAGGTCGATTAGAATTTAGAAGTAAACCCCGCTCATTTAATTCATTTCAAGAGATGGCAGAGGAAAATGCTCTAAGCCGGGTACCCCTTGGAGTCCATTTTCTGGTAGACTCTGAGGCTGGCCTGGATTTGGGTAGTCGTATAGGTTCACGAGTACTGTCACTACCGTGGAAATGACAGGCAATCGGGCACTCAGATATTTAAATGGAAATTATGCAGGAGTTAACAGATAATGAGATTGTGGAATTAGTTAATCAGGGAGGAACAAGAGCTTTTGAATTATTGATTAGTAGGTATAACCAACGATTATATAGGATAATTCGGATCTACATAAAAGATGAAACAGATGTGGAAGACCTGATGCAGGAAACGTATCTGAGTTGCTTTGAGCAGTTAAGTACTTTTAGACATCAGGCCGCATTTTCAACCTGGATGATCCGGATCGCCATAAATAAAGCACTTATGCATAAGAGAAAAGAGAGAAGATGGTCAGTTCTAATGACTAACATCAGTGAGTTATTCGCCTTTCCGGACAATCAAAGTGATCAAGGAAATCCTGAAGAAACTTTGATTTCTCTGGAGACTAAGATGCAGTTGGAAAGACTGGTAGGCAAATTACCTAAAATGTATCGCGAAGTATTTATTTTGTCTCAGTTGGTCCACATGAGTACACTTGATATAGCAACGTGTTTAAGTATTTCAGAAGAAAATGTGAGGGTGAGATTATTTAGAGCTAAACAATTACTGAAAAAACAGATAGAACCAGCACTGAGACAAAATGCCTTATTCACTTTTGGTAATGAACGGTGCGTACTCTTGACCGACAGGGTCATGAAAATAATACATTCATTGTCTGCGAACGCTAGGATCTAATAGATTTTCGGTGGATTTCGATTTTTATAAAATTGCGAAAGGAAAACTTGCCAGAATAGTTTTTAATAGCGATTTGGAGGTAAGGAAATAAATGATTCGTTTTAAATACTTGATTTTTTGAAACCGGATACTACTTTTTAGGTCCAAAATTCGTCTTCCCAGGTTGTTGTGGCATGCTTGCCAATATCTGAATGGGCTTGTTCGATCAGCGCCAGTTCTTTTTCGCTGACTGTCTTTTCAATCTCCTTAAAAACAGTCCTTTCTTCAAAGCGGATATGGCTTACCAATTCCTCTTCAATGAGGGAAAGATTTTGCTCGATCTTATTATCACTTTGGAAAAGTCGCCGGAGCCGCCTGTGTTCTTTTAGTACTCTTTTCACCATTGGCATATCTTTATCCAACAGAGGAAAGATATTTCTTTCTTCAAAGTCAAAATGTTGTTGTAGATGATTTTCCCAAAACCAGTCGCAATATGCCTTGATTCTCGTATAAGAAATATTCTTGGCAATACCTTGTCTAATTTTCCAACTAAGTAGGAGCCCGTGGTGATGTTCCCGGCTTATTGGCTGAAGGTTTTTATGTCGTTTAATTGGCTCAGGCACGGGTTCGCTCATTTTCTTTGCCAATAGCCCGGGGGAAAAGAATATTGTTTTCTAGATGGATATGCATATGAAGATCCTCTTCGAAAGATTTTAATTGGGCATACAGTACTTTATAGGTGGTGCAGGCATCAACAGGGGGTGTATATTTATCCGTCAAGGAGGCAATACGACGGAAGCGCTCACCCTCCTGGCTATGTTCTTCTTCCATCATACGGATAGGATTTTTAATTTGACCAAATGCTGGCTGAGCGCTTATGTTTCCATTTTTTTCGCTTGTTAAACCGGGAATATTCATAATCCCGGTTAAAAACCGGATATAAGGAAATAATATTTTTTCCTCCTTATTCATATGAGAGCGGAGATCCAGCGCTGAAGCCAGGAATAAAGCTGCTATGTCCAATAATTCTGGGTGTCTTGAACCATGTACCTTTAGTACTTTCTTCATATTTTCTTCCATTTCCGGAAGCATTTTTCTAACAAACCGGTGGTGCTTTTTTTCGATATAGTCAACAATTAAATCGAGATCCCATTGGCGGAAATCCGGTGTTGTCCCGGTTTCTTCCCCAGCCAAATCATTTAGTTCACTCAGTAGCCTATCAACATCCAGAGATTCTTGCTGACACGCTTCTTTGAGGGACCTCGATCCATTACAACAATAGTCAATATTATAGACCCGGAAAATGCTAGCCGTCCGGTAGTCTTCGGAAACGATTTTACCGACTAAATCTTTATCGCTGATCTGCATGCTTTAAAATTGAAAGAGTTAAATAATGGTTTTGACTTTTGTAGACTGGAAGTATTCGATTTTCATTAAAAACATTTCTGCCATCTTATTGGCCCGCCATTTTGCTTCTTCGGTTTTTTGACCACAAAAGAGCTGGTCGATGGAATGATTAAATAAATGTACCCATCGCTGGAAATGAAATGCCTTAAGAGGTAGTTGGGCATGGGGCCGAAATGGACTGCCCTGGTAAGTGTGTTGTCCAAGTAAAACGGTCTGCCAAAATCGACACATCTTTTCCAAATGTTGAGGCCACCGGTCTTGAATGATACCATTGAAAATGGGCCCTAATAAGTCATCCTTCTTAATTTGATCATAAAATGAATGGACCATTAACTCAATGTCTTTTGGAGACTCAATATCTTCTTTCATCATTTAGTTTCTCTTTAATACGGATACCCCTGCATTAAGGCCTTCACTCAATTGGAGTATCGTAGTTGTTTCTAACATTATCTTCAACTCATCGCGGATTTTTTTAAAGCGATAGTGCATCGGACATGGCTGCATTTCGCTACACTCTTCCAATCCCAGGGCGCAACCCTGGTAAATTTCATCACCATCAATGGCTCTTACGATTTCCTGAAGAGTAATAGTCTCTATGTGGTTTGCGTCTATCAGATAGCCTCCATTTGGCCCTTTGTTAGCCTGGACGATTCTGTCTCTAGCCAATGACTGGAGAATTTTTGCCGTAAAGGAGGTGGGGGAGTCAATAGCCATAGCTATTTCCCGTAAGCTGGAATTGCGATCGAGAAGGGATTGTTGTGCTAAATAAATCATCGCCTTAATACCATATTCACATGCTTTTGAAAACATGACGCCTAATTATTTTTTTCAAAATTATATAATTTCTAAATAACGGACAAATTTGTCCGTTATTAAATTCAATGAATGGAAAGTGAATCTTTGGAGCATGATAAATTATTTGAGATAGCTATCTGGCCGGCGATGCTCAAAAACGGGCATTCTTGTGCGGATAAACTTCAATTTTTCGCTGGAAATCACACCGTAGATAATTTCCTCCTGATCTTCTGATGCCGAACTGACGATGACGCCATGAGGATCAATGATCCGGCTATTACCACAGAAAGTAGCGACTCCATCTTTTCCCACCCGGTTTGCTGCCAGTACATAGCATTGGTTTTCAATCGCCCGGGCCTGGGTTAGTAGTTGCCAATGTTCTACCCGGGGAAAAGGCCAGGCGGTGGGTACGATAATTAGATCACAGCCAGACAGGGCCAGACTTCTGGCCATCTCCGGGAATCTTGTATCATAGCAAATCATTAGTCCGGCTTTAAAACCATTGATTTCAAAAGTAGTGAGATCTCTTCCCGGAGTAAATACGCCTTCTCCGGAAGGAGTATACAGATGAATCTTCTGGTAGCATGCCTTTATTTCTCCATGGGTATCAAGTACTATAGCAGTATTGTAAATAGCGTTATCCTTCGTCTCAACCAAACCCGCGACAACATGTACATTTTTCTTTTTAGCAGCCTCAGATAGTAAAGTCAAACGATCACCAAATCCGGAATGCTTAATGTATTCCTCCATTTGATCCATGATATAACCGGTGTCTGCCAGTTCGGGAAATACAATCATATCCACAGGCTCACAACGCTCTATCCAACGGCACATTTTTTCGATGTTTCCTGAGATGTCTCCCGGGATACACTGCATTTGCACAATAGCGATTTTCATGATTCAGATTTATCCCTCAAAATACTGTAAGCAAAGGCAAAAGGGAGAATTTTGCATTTATTTTTTGATATCGCTTATTCTATGGGACTGCGCTTAGCCGAAGAAAGAATATGGCCGGGATATCCAGCCNNACACACAATTGATAAAGAAGGTTCTCGATCTACTATCGCACCCTTGATTATGGTTCGGTGTACATCCGCAACTGGTTAGTGACTTCGAAGTGGCTATTTCCCCAAAATATGAACCACATCCTCTGCAAAGATTAGCATTGAAGTTTCTTCTTCCTTTATCACTATTTTGGCACCTAATTATAAAAGAAAAACCCTCATGAATCTCAGATCCATAAGGGTTTATCCAGTGTTTGGTTGTACCGAAGGTGGGAATCGAACCCACAC
>JAGQWV010000052.1 GCA_020437045.1 Saprospiraceae bacterium
TGCGTTGGTCTACTAGTGCAGCATTCGCAAAAAACAGTATAATTATTTTGTCCTCCAGACTGATAGAGTTATGCTACGGTCGTAACCATATCACATCCGGTATTCGACAATTTAGCTTTAGTAGTATCTATGTGGGGGTGTAGTCCTTATCTTTACCGGGAGCACGTCCAGATCCATTAAATTATACGTAGTTCATTTAAGACGATTTAATATGACAAAAATATCCAGAGCAAAGTTTCTTCGAAAAACCAGTCAACTTGCCGCCGGCACCTGTTTGTTGGGTTTTGCTGCCTGTAGCCAGAAAGACGGAAAATCGGACAGTCAGAAGACGGTAATGCAAGAACCTGTATTGGAAGCAGAACATGAGGTTCTGTTTAAGGACAATGTGGGCTTACAATTATATACGCTAAGGGAACAATTGTCAAAAGACAGAAAGGCAACACTCACCCGGGTAGCCGAAATCGGATTTAAGCAAATCGAACTCTATGATACGGCTACAATGCAGGAAACCGCATCGATCATAAAAGATCTGGGGATGACCCCGGCAGCGACCCATATTCCTTCGGGATATGTGACCGACAAATGGGCCGCAGATTCGAAACCTGCTGCGGGCGATAATTTTGAAAAGCTGTTAGAAGCCTGTGCCGCCAATGGAATTTTTAATGCCGGTGTGGCTTTTCTTGCTCCGGAAGAGCGAACTTCATTGAGCGATTATCATCGGTTTAGTGAGTTGGCAAATAAAGCGGGGGAGAAAGCGAAGTCCATGGGCGTCCAATTCTACTATCATAATCACAGCTTCGAATTTGAACCAATGAATGGTACGACTCCTTTCGAGGTTTTGACCGGAGCTTTGGATCCTCAATTGGTAAAACTGGAATTAGATATTTTTTGGATTGCGGTCAGTGGTAATGATCCTATTTCTTGGATCAATAAATTGGGTGATCAGGTATTGGCGATCCATATTAAAGATCTGAAGGAGGGAGTTCCTCAGGATTTTAAATTGCAGGTACCAAATGATGCTTTTAAGCCCGTTGGTCAGGGAATTTTAGATATGAGAAGTATTCTTAAGGCTGCCCATGAAGCAGGAGTGAAATATGGTTTTGTCGAACAAGATCAGCACGGCCAGACAGATCCATTCGACAATCTCAAAGCCAGTTACCAAAAATTGCAGGAACTGGGATTGTAGTGAATTAAATATTAATTAATTGCTCCGTATTATACACCAAACTGCTGGAGATGATGATCCAAATGCTTGTAATAAAGATTACTCCATTCCGTCTTCGTCAATTTTCCAAATGCGTGAGAATCCCTATCGTGAAAATATTCCTCACCTAAATTCTGTGTTTTCTGCAAATAGCTAACTAACCTTTGTTTTTCCTCGGCAAAATTTTTATTGTTGGCCACCAGAAATTGGGGAGCAGTAGGTGAATTCTTTTTATAAGGTTTTTCACCTACCACGATGTTTTTTGCGAGCAGTTTTATGAAAAATTTCTTAAAAGCATTTGGCTTGGGATGAATGTCCTCGAAGTTTAGTTCATAGGCAACATTACAATGCGCCATCATTTGACTGACAGACATTTTCCCCCAAAGTGGTTGCGATTCGGGAGTGAGTTTTTCAATCCGTTGAATAAGATCATTGGTGACTTCTTTTTCAAAGATATTTGGAAGTGGCATACATACTTATTTTACTCAATGTGCGATTATTCACCCCGGTAGTTTAAGTTCGGTGGTCCATCACCTATCAGAGCTTCGTAATGGAAGTCTTTACCTTGCCTCTCTTTTAATTCTACTTTAGCTTTCACCAGTTCCTCAGGATTTCTAAAAAGATCAATTGCGGTACAAGCGATCGTTTTTGCAGCTACCATCATACCCTTTTTACCGATTGTAGTGCCACCGGCAGCAACAGCCTGCCAGCTATGCGCTCCCGTACCGGGCACCCAGGTGGCGGTACTTAGCCCGGTGGTAGGTACAATCCAACTTACGTCACCAACATCGGTTGAAAATGGAAATGCCCGATCCGTCACTACAAAAGGTGATACTTCAGCAGCACTTTTCAGATCTACTTCTGTGTCGGGATAACTTTTGATAATTTCCCGGGCAAAAGCAAGTTCGGCATCGTCGTATTTCACACCGCCAATTTCACTAAGGTTGTCATACATTTTTTGCGCTAGTACTGCATTAGGTAGCAGATTATATGATCCGCCGGTCACTTCATATTCCATCGTTGTTCCCGTTCCCAGGGCTGCGCCTTCAGCAGCTTTGACCATTCTTTCGAATATTTCGTGCACCACCTTCATCTCCGGATGTCGTACATAGTAATTTACTTCGGCATAAGCGGGTACGACGTTGGGAGCCTCACCTCCTTTAGTGATTACATAGTGAATGCGGGTCATGTCGGGTACATGTTCGCGCATTAAATTGATCATGTCATTCATCGCCTCGACACCGTCCAATGCACTGCGGCCACGCCAGGGGGCTCCGGCAGCATGTGCAGCTATACCATGAAATTTAAATAAGGCGGACTTAATGGCCAGACAGGAAGCGGCACCTGCATTATTGCTATTGCCAGGGTGCCAGTGTAATACGGCATCAACATCATCAAACAAGCCCTCTCTCACCATATACACTTTACCGGCACCCCCTTCTTCTGCTGGAGTGCCATAAAGCCGTATGGTTCCCTGGATGTTATTTTTCGCCATCCAGTCTTTAACAGCAATCGCTGCTGCCGTACTCCCGGTGCCAAAAAGGTGATGTCCGCAGGCATGGCCAGAGGTACAGTCCTCTCTCTCTTTTCTATATGGTACAGCCGCCTGCGATACACCTGGCAATGCATCAAATTCGGCCAGGATACCAATCACCGGGTGCCCCTGCCCATAGCTCGCCACAAATGCAGTGGGCATCCCGGCAACCGCCCGGTCCACCTTGAATCCGGCTTCCTGAAGATGGGTCATTAAAAGGTCGCTGCTTTTGTTTTCCTGGTAGCCTAACTCTGCATAGGTCCAGATAGACTGGGCGGTTGAGGACCAGGTATCTTTTTGATCTTCAAGAGTTTGAATCACCTCCTGCTTCTCTGCAGAAAGAGGACTCTGGGCCGTTAAAGTATAGGGACCCAGGATGATCCACAGAAGAAATATATGAATGAGTCGATCCATTGTAATCGTTTTTATTTACGAAAAATAGTAAAATGAATGCATTACGCAGGATTTGACTACGAATCTTCTTCGTTCTCTATTCGACCAGATGGGACATGGTATCCTCATCATCGATGTCAAATTCTAGCTCTATTCCACCGGTCCAGCCCGACACTAAATTATAAGTGATACAACCTAATGCGGTTAATACGAATCCAGCAATGCCATATAATACCGGGGCAATTAACAACATCGCACCACCGTACATTTGGAATCCAAGTAATTCAGTCCCACCGACCATTAAGGCTAATAAGGTGATAACTATTAAGACGACTAGGGTTACTACGAAGTAAATAATGGCCGACACCTTGGCCGTTTGATATACGCCAAACCGTTTTACACGTTTCATGATTAATTGGTTTAATAGATTGTTTTGAAATTAAATACTCTTTTGTAAGATAATTAATTAAGTTGGTACATTGCAATGGTGGAATGATCTTACCATTTCCTGGACTCATTGCCAAAATTGGAAATCTTATTTATCTGATTATCGGAAGATGTCGGTAGCTGAGCAAGCTCATCCTGGAAAGGTCTTAGCTACAAAGTAATAAACTGACTGCTCAGCTTATAGCTAATAAATAGGAGATTAATTGTCACATTGATCGGAATTTACTTTCCGGGTAAAAAACATGAGAACGATTTAGTGGACTCTTGTAACCATAAATTCCACCTCTGTACCCAGTCTTTCCGGTTCGGAATTAAGGCAATCCCTGATGTAATCTATTTGGAATTTTTTGGAGAATAATTCCTCATATTCTGCTACAGATCCACCGAATGGCGGTCGGTCTTCGTTCATAGGTACTTTAAATAACAGGCCCCTTAGCGTGCCCCCGGGTTTAAGCAATTGATTCATTTTTTCGGCATAAGCAACTCTTTTTCCTGGAGGTAAAGCACAGAAGAAGGTCTGTTCCAGGATCAGGTCGAATTGACCTTCCAGTTTGAAAAAGTCAATATTGATTAATTGACTTTTTGGAAAATCCGGATTAAATGACTGGAACTTGGCAATCGGAGATGGTGCCCAATCGACGAGATATACATTCTTGAACCCGGCATTCCAGAGATATGTCACCTCATAACCATTACCTGCCCCGGGAACCAGAATATTAAAATTTTTATCAGTAAGCTGATCAATAATATGCTGCATGCCTCCGGAGATATGACCGACATCCCAGCCGGTATATCCTTCCTGATAGCGATTTTCCCAATATTTTGAGTCAAGATTTTGCATAGCTAAAGCGCATTGATTTATTACTCATAATTCAATTTTTAATTCTCTACCACAATTTTTGGTAGTTCGGTAATAATTCCCGGTCTGGTGCCTTTGCGAAAAATTGCTGTTGCCTGGTCATTACTAAATTCATACTCTTTTTTAAAATAGCCTTTTCGATTGACAAATTTTTCGGAATTCCCCCGTTGAAGATCGACTTTAGCCACGGTATAAAAGCCTGTTTCCGGATTAGAAAGACTTACCTTTTCTAACGGCCGGTTACTTTTGGTCTGCCATAGATGTTCTCCGGATGGCAAGAGTTCGATTTCCTTAATTTCCATTTCAAGATGATCTTTGTACACCTTTACAATCAGGTAATTTGTCCGGGTATTGTATCCAATCAAACCACCATGGGCGATTTGCATAATCCAGTCTCTGGCGGTACAGGTTATCGCATGTACCTCTCCGCATAAATAGGCGTCCACCTGGTATTCTTTCATTAATTGCCAGAAATCGGATGATGGCCCTTCTTCGATCATCAGACCACTGGAGCTCCACTTTCGAACTGGACCCAATACTGGGGTATGGCCCATGATAATGCGATAGGTTGCGTCCGGATTTTCAGTGAGAATTTTCTCAACCCATTGGAGCTGTGCACCAGTGACTCCTGCTCTCACCGACCCCTGATTACTTTCGCCATATTCGAACACATCGACCGAAATGAAAAGGGCATTCTTGTGCTTCCACCAAAAGGCGGTGCCTTTGAGATGTTCAGGTCCATTATTTGGCATTTGCAGATGTTCTTTAAATGCGTCCCGGTAGGCCGGTAGTGCTGCAACTTTGCTGGAGTCCTTCCAGGGATTGTCACCAAGCTCATGATCTCCCACTGCTGTATAGTAGGTCAGTTTATGCGCTTTCATTCTTGCTTTCCAGGCTGAGTAATATCGATCTGCATATTTTATGATCGTGTCTTGCGAATTCCAGGATGGATCATCCCAATGCCCCATGACCAAATCTCCGGGGACAAGTAAAAAATCAGGATTTTCATTTTCTACTGCGGTCAGAATATAGTCGAGCGTTTCCTCCCATCCGGATTGAGGATAATCACAATCCACATTGAGGAAGTCCGGCATACTGACAAATGTCCAGGGATTTTCATGGTCCGTATGTTGTCCACTACAGGAAAATAAAATCCATACGGATATAAATAAATAATAACCCTTGATCATGGTAGTCGTAAAATGGCAAGATATTAAATTGTCACCATTCCGTGCACTTTATCAGATGTCTGGATCGCTCAGAATCTCATTGGGAGTGTTCTGGATATTAATGACTTTTTTTCTTTAGAGTTTATAGGAGAGGACAATCAAATATCATTAGGAAGAAATGATAATTCCTGGTGAGAAGTACAATTTCTTTAACATTCTTAAAATGTTGAAAAAACACGTACGAAGACTTTAATCGTCCTCGGGAAAAATGTTCCTAATTCTTCCTACCTCACCCGTATCCAGTTGTACTTTAATGCCATGTGGGTGATGAGACGACTTAGTCAGAATGCGTCGCACAAGACCCTCGGTCAGCTCACCACTGCGCTGATCTTGTTTTTGAACAATCTCTACCAACTGTCCGATCTTCACATTTTGTCGTTTGGTTCCATCCAGGGAATTCATGTTATGCTACTTTAAGAATCTTACAAATGTTAATAATATCTACGCTTTTCTCAAAAGATTTTTTTGACCGTCTACCGTGCTCTAGGTAATCTAAACGACTCATTTTCTACCTCTACACCGGAATTAATGGGGATAATTGCGGCAGTAATCAGCTTTTTCCCATTTAAAGGTTACTTTTGCGGCCTTAAAATTGAGACGGCATGATTAAAGTTGAAGATCTCTCCTTGCAATTTGGTAAACGGGTTCTGTTTGATGAAGCAAATATATTCTTTGCTCCTGGAAATTGTTATGGAGTTATTGGTGCAAATGGAGCGGGAAAATCAACCTTCCTGAAAATTTTATCCGGACAAAAGGATGCTAACCGGGGGCGGATTCAAATCGAGCCAGGAAAACGGATGGCTGTTCTCAAGCAGGATCACAATGCCTTTGATGATTGCCGGGTGATTGATACGGTGATGATGGGTCATGAAAAGTTGTGGTCGATCATGC
>JAGQWV010000053.1 GCA_020437045.1 Saprospiraceae bacterium
AAAATATTTTGCAACATTGTGGAATGATCGACATTCATAATTTGCCAACAGCTGCGATCGATGTCCCATGGTATATAAGCCACTCTTCCTTTTCCGAAATTACGCAGATAAATCTCCCTGATACCGGTATTGGTTTGCAACGGATAGACGTGTTCCATCGGCAGATCAGGATAGGTAGGAATCAATGTGAGTGGTGCAGGAAAATCAATCCTGGGATCAACTTTCTGACGCCATACTCCATTAATAATACGCCCGGCATCTTCCAGTCCATGTAAAATCTCATGATATTTATCTTGCTCCTTATTTATTTCGAGATAAGAATTTTGCATTGGCCCTTCAACTTGATCCAAGGCGTCTACCCCAAATAATTCGGCCAGTCCAAAATTTAATTTTTTATTTCCTTCCTCATCATAAAGTGATGTTTGAAAGGTGGCGATCAGATTTCCTCCTGACCGCACAAAGTCCATGATTTTTTGACACTGTCCTTCCGATAGAGCGGCGATATTTGGAAGAATCAGCAATTGGAAATCTTTTAAGTTTTCCGCTTCCAATAATTGGTCATTAACCATTTCAAAAGGTATCCGGGCTTCGATCAAGGTATGATACATGCCATTCTCATGATCACCAAAATGCTCTTGCCAGGGCTCACCTCCGTAATACCTTTCCGTTTGCTCAGAGTACACAATCGCTACCTTAGCCAGTGGCCGGATATTTCGCAAGTAACTTTCATTTTGATAATGCCATTCATAGAGCCTCTGCACAATGGGCAACCAGCGTTCGTCATACAGAACACCGGAAAACTTAGCAAACCAGGGCCTCATGTTATTTGCTGTCCCTTCCAAAACCCAAATACGGAGTTCCGGTTCACTCTGCACTGAATCCTTCCACCGATATTTTTCTTCGATCCCTACCGAAAAAATGCCACCTAAGGGCTTCATACCCATCGTAGCCCTCAATTCTTTGGCTCGCTTGCCATTTGACCAGGGTGGAATGAATCCACTGCGGGCCTGATGGTCGGTAAAAAAAATATCGGAATTAGCTCCTGTGACCAGTCTATCCGGAAATCCATTGGGAATAAAGCGGGATGTGGATTTGACCTGCCGGATCGTTTGGTCCCAATGCTGCCACAATTCATATAAACGTTGTATCCGCCAGTCGGTGTACTTTTGATATACCGGATTATGCCGGTCATGGTCGCGGGGTAGAGACCCTCCTGAAAATTTCCGGAAATTCTCCTGGCAATGCGAACAATAACAAATGCCATGTCCAGCCCAACGATTGGAAAAAATACCATCGATCTGATATCGTTCCATGATTTCTCGGTGCACCTCGGTCATGAAGTCAAAATTATATGGACCAAGTGCACATGTGACCCACATTTCCGGATTTGCCCAGTGCCTTCGCAACGCTCCCTCTTCCGTTACCATGATGTAATCCGGATGAGCTTGCTTCATATTTTCCCAGGCTGCATGAGGATCCGTCCTGGCAATTACCGACATATTCATCTTCCTGCATCCTTCCACCAAATAGCCAAAAGGATCACTATCTCCGAGCCATTTACTACGATGATGAAACGGCACCTCCGTAGGGTAATAGGCCACAATGCCACCAGCACTCAGACAAGCAGCGTCTGCATGGGTTTTCTTAAAGTAATCCAACCAGAAATCAGGATCGAAATTTCCGGGATCATTTTCTACCAATACCAACTGAGCCCACCGCATGGGGCGATCATACCAGGTAGACTGCCCTACAAAGGTGTTTAACCCAAATGAGGGCAAAAGAGACATACCCGTTCCTCCTATAATTGATTGCCTGACAAATGCTCGACGCTCCATTCCCAATTCTTTTCCTAGTAATATACTCAAATTAGGTGTAGCCTATCTGAATTTTCATCCAAACATCCCCTTATCCGCAATGTTTATTAAATCGATAAAAAGGCATTCCCTATCTCCTTTTTATCGATAATCGGTCCACCACTCATTTTGCACAGAGGTACCATAGGTCACCAGTTCACCGGGCCGGGGACAATATATTTTTTGCCCTTTTTCTCCTGCCGTCCTCACAAACCGGTTTATGGGGTCTGTCCAATGATGCAGGGCCAAGGTAAACCCACCCCAATGCACCGGTATCCCTATTTTACCTCCGGCATCGATGACCGCTTGCACACTTTCTTCGGGATACATATGCAAGAGATGCCATAACTCATTGTACTGACCGCATTCGGAAAAAACCCAGTCAAAAGGACCAAATCGTTTACCTATCTCCTGAAAATGGTTTCCATAACCACCGTCACCAGTCCAATAAATACGATACTCCTCCTCTAGGAAAATCCAACCACCCCACAAGGATTTAGCCCGGTCTCTGAGACCTCTGCCGGAAAAATGTCTGGAAGGGGTAAAAATGATTCTTATCCCATTAAAATCGATTTCCTCCCACCAATCAAACTCGGTGATTTTATCTGGTGAAATTCCCCATCGTTCAAGATGTCTGGACATACCGAGCGCAACGAGAAAATGGTCTGTTTTTCCTTTGAGTTTTGTGATACTGGCGAGATCAAGATGATCGTAATGATCATGCGTGAGAAGCACGGCATTCAATTTTGGTAAGGTATCTATAATTTCCAAGGTATCCTCGCTGAATCTCGGCGTTGCGACCGGTGCTATTGGTGAGGCATTGGGTCCTAACATAGGATCAATTAAAAATACCTGATCCACTATTGTTAGCAGCATAGCGGAATGTCCATACCAAATAAATTTTGGACCACCTGGGTCTTTACGATTAAATGCTGCCAAATCAAAAGGCTGAACCGGAATTGCTTTTGAGGGACTACGCTCCTTTCTACCTTGCAATTGTTCCCTGATCAGGCGTGGAAAAGAAGAAAGTGACATAGACATATCTGTTTCTTCCAGATTATTAAATTTCTGACCATCCCAATGTATTGACTTTTGAAACTTTTCTGCTTCCCTCTTGCTTATTCTTCCACCAAACTGCTGGTTTCTTCCTAAAATAAATATCGCAAGAACGAGTAAAATGAGTAATCCTAATAAATAGTAGATCATCGTATTGATAAATTGGTCAAAGTATAAGAAAAATAAATAAAAAAAGTTGTTGTTCTTTGAATCAACGGGAAATTGATTTTACGAAAATGAACCGGGACATAGTGACTTACTGATTACTTTTCAATTCACGTTTAATGCAATCCGTAATCTTCTGATCCGTCTGATTAATTTCATACCCCGTGATTCTGGTCCGAATAACTTTTTCCTGATCTAATATGAAGAAGGTGGGTAAAATATTAACCTTATACGCATCAAATGCTTGTTCAAAAGTAAGGCAATATAAATAATTGATCACCTGTTCTTTAATATAATCATCAATGGCTTTCTCGGGTATCTCGAACCTTTCAAGACTGATCATACTTAAATCCTCTTGTGAAAAGGATTTCCTTAATTTCTTCAGGTAGTTGACCGACAATCGACAGGGGCCACAAACCAGGCTGGTAAATTGCAGTAATGTGACTTTTCCCTTGAGATCTTCCAGACTAATTTTGTTCCCTCCGGTAGTTGTCATCGACAAGGCTGGACCCCGAGTACCTATTAGATCATAAGGTCTGAGATCTCTACTTGCTTCAGGTGTAATAAATCCCTCCGGCAGAAAACTTTTAAAATCAACATCGGGGACCAATTTTCCTATAGAAAGATTACTCACTGTTTCCAATGTTTTGCTTTCGCTGATCATCGTCTGCAGACTGGTCGGCAAAAAACTTTTTTGATCCCATTGAATTTCAAATTCAGTGCCCTTGGTTTTCCCCATCATAAATGAAGGAGAAAATTCTTCCGCTGTCTTTCGCCCGAGGGAAGAAATCAATTGATTAAGAAATATTACTTTCAATGTACATGACCGACTATCAGAAAAACTAACCTCCACCCTATCTGATTCAAGGACATATTTGACAAGACCTTTCATTCGGGTAAAAAAAGGAGACGCAATCGTCGATCTCTGCAACATCGGAAGCATTAGATTTTGCGTGAACATTGTCTTTTTTTGCCAATCTACTTCAGCATATATTACTCCATCATATAGACGGATCATTTTATCCGGATCACCGGCTAAAGTCTCTATAAATTTTGCTCCGATCTTTAGATCTCCCGGATCTATAAGTTCCCGGAAAAAACTTTCCGTTTCACTGATAGGTACGGAAGTGCCAACAATAAATTTTTTTCGGTTAAAGACATAATTGAGATAACGCAATTCGTAAAGAGCATTCAAAATTTTATTCAGGCATTCCAATATCTCGCCGGCTAAGGTTGCCATAGTTGCATAAACATATTTGCAACAAATTAGGTCCAAAAAACCAATAAAGCAAGGGTCGGGAAATACCCGAGTTTTCTATATAGTCATAATTTTTTCTTGAAAATTTAAATCAACGAAATATTTCTACTCATTTTATCAACAGACAAATATGTTTACTAAAAAGGGCGATATTCCGAACAATCCACGGCATTTCTACAATAAGCCAAAATCAATTACAATCGTCTGATTTCCGATTTTCGGTCATTCCGATAGGTCAGACTTCCATCACTGGTAGGAAAGTGTATCTTCGCGAGCTTTTGCAAAAAGGTTACCAGTTTTTAAAAGATTTATCAAGGATTGATTGTGTGTAAGGGTGAGTAACTAGATTGCTGGTGATTGAAGGCCATATCGATGAAGAAATTATTCAACTTATTTGACCTGACTCAGCGGGTAGATTATAAAACGGAGTTCTTGTCCGGTCTGACGGTAGCGATGGCATTGGTTCCGGAGGCAGTTGCTTTCGCACTGATTGCTGGCCTGGCACCGCTTACTGGTCTCTATGCTGCATTTGTGATGGGATTGATTACTTCTATTCTGGGAGGGAGGCCTGGCATGATTTCCGGAGCTACGGGAGCGGTAGCTGTGGTTCTGGTGACTCTGGTGCAAGCTCATGGGGTAGAGTACGTATTTATGACTATCATCCTGGCTGGCCTTATTCAATTGGTAGCCGGATTTCTACGGGTTGGTCAGCTGATACGACTGGTCCCGCAACCGGTTGTATATGGCTTTGTAAATGGTCTGGCCATTATTATCTTCATGTCTCAACTTACCCAGTTTAAAGACAGCCAAGGCGCTTGGTTAAGCGGTGCTCCTCTATATATTCTGAGCGGCCTGGTACTCCTGACCATGTTGATAATTTTTGTATTACCTAAACTCACGAAAGTTATTCCGGCCTCTCTGGCGGCAATCCTTACGGTATTTGGTCTGGTTTCACTTCTGGGTATTGATACAAAGACCGTAGGTGATATCGCCTCTATCGAAGGTGCATTTCCCCCCTTTCATTTGCCTGCTGTACCCTTCACATTAGAGACGCTGCAAATCATTTTTCCATACGCTGCTATTGTTGCCGGAGTAGGTTTGATCGAAAGCCTGCTCACCCTTAATATTGTGGATGAAATCACGGAAACCAGAGGCCGGGGTAATAAGGAAGCGGTGGCTCAGGGACTGGCTAATCTATTATCCGGCCTGTTTTCAGGGATGGGCGGATGTGCCATGATTGGCCAGAGTCTGATCAATGTAAGTAATGGAGCAAGAGCAAGACTATCTGGCATTGTTGCTTCGATCATGCTATTATTCTTTGTAATGTTTGGTTCCGGTCTGATTGAAAGAGTACCCATGGCCGCCCTGACCGGACTTATGATTATGGTATCGATCGGTACCTTTGAGTGGGCCAGCCTGCGCACATTCACTAAAATGCCCAAGTCCGACATTTTCGTGATGGTCATGGTCACGTTGGTCACCGTATTTTTGCATAATCTGGCCCTGGCCGTCATTATTGGAGTCATCATCGCTGCCCTCGTATTTGCCTGGGACAATGCCAAACGTATCCGGGCCCGTAAGCATATTGACGATCAGGGAGTAAAACACTACGAGATATATGGTCCGTTATTCTTTGGGTCCGTAACCACCTTCAATGAAAAGTTTGATGTGTTGAATGATCCGGACGAGGTGATTATTGATTTTGCCGAAAGCAGGGTGGTCGATATGTCAGCCATCGAAGCCCTAAATAGAATCACGGATCGATATCAAAAAGTAGGTAAGAAGGTGCATCTTAAACACCTCAGCAAGGACTGCAAACAATTACTGAAAAATGCGGAAGAAATAATTGATGTCAATGTTCTGGAAGATCCCACGTACAAAGTGGTAACTAATAGTTTGTGACGTTTATAGTCACCTACTAAATGCTTCCTTAGGGTAACTAACTGAGAACCAACGAAGTCAAAAACGACGAGAACGGCTTATCTTCCTTCGATTGAAATAATATTGTTTTAGTGCCAGTACAAGAAACTTATGGCTTCATCTACTAGGTACTGACTTCGAATGAATTGTCTTTCCCTCTCCGAATGCGTAACCGCAATTGCCTTCAGGAAAAAGACCATTGCCTTATCGTGATCTATTTCCCGATACAACACACCTTTTAACAGAAAAAAATATTGATTAGGAATGACATCGATTTTTCCCAATTCTTCGATCGCTCTCAGATCTCCAAATACTTTCGAAAAAGCAAAGATTCGATTGAGGGCAATGACTGGACTATTATTGATCTTTAAAAGTAGATCATATAATTCCAGAATACTTTTCCATTTGTCCACATGTTCTTCTTTCCGGGTATAATGGTAAGCTATATTTGCTTCAAGGTGGTATGAAGTAAGATGATCCCCCTGCGCACTCTGATGTAGAAAGTAAACACCTTGATCAATTAGTTTTTCCTCCCATTGTTGAGGATCCTGCTTTTCATAAAGTACCATTTCACCCATTTGATTAATCCGGGTATTAAACCGTGAAGCGTGGAAACTCATTAACGCTAAAAGGGCATATACATCTGGTCTGCAGGTGGAGGGATCTTCCAAAAGCAAGTGCGTCAAATACAGCGCTTCCCGACATAGATCTTTGCGCAAGATTTGGTCATTGCTCTCTGAATAATAACCTTCATTATATAGTAAATAAAGGGTTCGGAGCACAGAATCGATAGATTTTCCTTTATCCATTGAGATGGTCATTGCAAAATCTGCTGACCGGCGTAATTTCTCTTTAGCCCGGTATAATCGTTTATTTATGGTGTCCCTGCTCGCAAGTAAAGCGGTAGCAATCTCTTCGATCCCAAAACCACATAGAATCCGTAATGACAATGCTATTTGATGCGCTGGTGTTAGATCAGTGCTACATATCCGGAAGAGCATTTGCAGTTGTCCGTCAACAATTTTTTGCGGATCAAAAACTATTTCGGGGACTTCTTGCGTCGACCCCATACCAAGATCCCTGACAATTTTATCCTGGAATAACCGATTACGCCGATAATAAGTATGAGCCAGATTTCGGGCTACCCGGTGCAACCAACCTGCAGGATTTTCCGGTATTCCATGATAGGGCCAGTGTTCCATCGCCTTTAAAAAAGTATCACTGGTTATATCCTCTGCATCTTCCAAATATTGAATCCCCCAATAATTGGTCAAAGCCGAAATGATTCTTCCCGACTCATGCCTGAATAAATGGGGGATCAGTCTGATATCTTCCATCAGAATCTCAGACATGGTTTTTGGCAATCCGACGCACTTCTACAGTATTACCCTCACCCTGCAGCACCGGACATCCTTTGGCAAAAGCCACTGCCTCTTCCACTGAATTTGCTTTCACATGAATAAATCCGCCGATTGTCTCTTTGATATCTCCAAAAGGCCCATTCGTAACGATTCCTGCCGAGTCCACCACGCAGGCACCATCAAAAGGCAGTCCGGTACCACCGACAAATTTGCCTTCGGCTATAATAGAGTTAATCCAGTCTCTGGTTTGTTGCATCCAAATTTGCATCTGTTCCGGTGACGCAATCTTACCACCGTCTTCATGTCGCATGAGCAAAATAAATTCATCCATCAGGTTAGATTTTTGATTTCATAAAATTAATTACATCCTAATGACAACTGCAAATCAAGAAATAAGACAACGTTCAAGATTTTTTTTTGAAAATTTATTCAAACAGCGTTTTCGCCAAGACCTAACCGTGGTCTCCGATAGGATCTATCGGGGCGATCTATAGCTATTTAGAGGAATTTTTTGCCTCGAAATAGGTGTGATCTATCTTTGGTTTATCGCTGAATCAGGTACTTTTTTTGTCGATCCACTTCCTGACCAACGGAGGTTTGTAGTGTTCCATCTTTTTTAACAGCCCCTCAATAGACTGATCGACCAGCAACATATCTCTGTTCTCCTGTTTGAGGAATCCTTCTGCTATCA
>JAGQWV010000054.1 GCA_020437045.1 Saprospiraceae bacterium
CAATGACAGAAATGCTTGGTGTGGGTCAGGTTGAGACCAGAAATATCCGTGTACCTGCATCCACTGTCCAGATTATCAACAATGTTCATGGTGAAAGACAACTGGTTGATGCTAAATGGTGGTTGATGTTGAATCCGGATGGAAAACCGAACTACAAGTATTCCACTTTCAATTCAAGGTATGATAAGCTGTTTTCAAGCAATCTGACTATAGGTTTGTTTGCAAAATCTCGTTGTATATTTCCTGCAACTGGCATCATAGAAGGGCAGGATAAAAAGTATCATTACATCGAGCCAAAGACCGGAGCACTGGCACTTGGTGGTATTTGTAAACACTATATGATTGGTGAAGACTGGATTACTACCGCCTCGATAATTACTTGTCCCGGCAATCCAAAATTAGAAAATATTCACAAAAAATCAATTCCTCTTATGCTAGACTATCAAGACTCTGATTTGATTAACGCCTGGCTTGATTCCGTTATTCCCGGAGATGCATTTACTGACTTGCTGACAAATAAAATCACAACTGATTTGATTGCCTCTCCTATAATTGGAGCAAGAAATCTTGAACTAAATGGCGAACAAATAAATATTCAAAAAGATGTCTAAAGCTACCATAATTAAACCGGTTGTTACCGAATTGGAACTACCGCTGTATTCAACCAAAGTTCCAGCGGGATTTCCATCACCGGCTGAAGAATATCTCGGCGATTGTTTAGACTTAAATCAATTTTTGTTGAAAAATCCCGATTCGTCTTTTTTTGCTCGTGTCGAGGGAGACTCGATGATTGATGCCGGTATTCTAGCAGGAGATTTAGTTGTAATTGATCGCTCGATTTCTGCGAAAGACGGACATATCGTGATAGCAGCTATTGATAATGAATTTACCATTAAGCGGTTATCTACAAAGGACGGGATTCGATTAGTCCCGGAAAATAAAAAATACAATGAAATTATTCTTAATGGTGAAGTGGAATTAGTAATCTGGGGTGTAGTTACCGGATTGATTCGCAAGTTTTGAGAAATCATCAAATACAATAACCAACATGATTGCTTTATGTGATGTCAACAACTTCTATGTCAGTTGTGAGAGGGTATTCAACCCCTCTTTACACAACCGGCCGGTTATTGTCCTGAGTAACAATGACGGCTGTGCTGTGGCTCGTTCGGATGAAGTCAAAGCATTAGGCATTAAAATGGGAGCTCCGCTGCATACTATTGCAGATTTGGTGAGGGACCATAACATTGCTATCTTCTCATCCAATTATGCCCTTTATGGAGATATGTCACATCGAGTGGACAATATCATTGCCAGATATTCCGATCAGGTCGAAAACTACAGCATTGACGAATGCTTTATCGGTTACAAAGGATTTGAGCATCTGAATCTTATTGAATACAACCAAAAACTAGTTAAACAAATTCAGCAATGGTTGGGGTTACCGGTGTGTGTCGGAATTGCTCCATCAAAGACTCTAGCGAAAGTAGCAAACCATTATGCAAAGAAACTGAAAATCCCCGGCAGTGTTTTACAACTAAAAGATGATCTACAAATCCAAAACGCTTTGAAAAATCTTCCGGTTAAGGAAATCTGGGGAGTGGGGAGCAGGACTTCCGAAAAACTGAATGCCATGGGTATCTCCACTGCATTGCAACTGAGGAACAGCAACCTCAAAACCATGAGAAGCCGTTTTTCTGTAGTATTGGAACGCACAATCATGGAGCTTCGCGGAGTGAGTTGTATTGCCTTTGACGCAGACCCTGAAAAGAAAAAAGAAATCGTTT
>JAGQWV010000055.1 GCA_020437045.1 Saprospiraceae bacterium
CTTTTGAGGTGGCGTCCCGATGGGAGAACGAAGCATTCGGTTTCAAGTTTCTGATGAGTTGGTACCTATAAAAAAAGGGGAACAGCATTCTGTTCTCCCTTTATGAATGGTAAAAAAGACTGTAATTATTTGATTTCGGAGTGTGGACCGATTGTTGGTTAATTCGATCAATCAGTAATTTGAAATCTATTAGACATTATGCGCTGCAGGCTTCACAATCCGGGTTATCGATACTACAAGCCAATGGTTGCGTCTCCTCCAGCTCCTCACTCACGACGGTACCCGTTCCATCCTGAAATTTCTGCTGGTATTTTTGACTCAGCGTAAATTTGATCGGATCGACTGCTGCTTTACTTCGCAGATAATACATGCCAGTTTTTAATCCTGCCTGCCAACCATAGAAATGCATGGAAGTCAGTTTACTATAATTTACATCTTCGACAAATAAATTGAGACTTTGACTTTGACAAATAAATGCTCCTCTATCGGCAGCCATATCGATTAATACTTTCTGACTCAATTCATATGCCGTCTTATAGAGCGCTTTGAGCGTATCAGGAACTCCCTCAATATCCTGGATCGAGCCGTTAGCAGCCATCAATTGCTCTTTCATCTCATTATTCCATAATCCAAGATCAATCAGATCATTCAAAAGATTTTTATTTACGACAATATATTCGCCGCTTAAAGTTCGTCGGGTATAAATATTGGACGTATATGGTTCAAAACATTCATTGTTTCCTAGAATTTGGGAAGTGGAAGCAGTCGGCATAGGCGCCAGCAATAAGCTGTTGCGTATGCCGTGCTCCATAATATCGGTTTTCAGGCTGGCCCAATCCCAGCGGGTTGAGGTTTTGACACCCCATAAATCAAATTGCAGAATTCCCTCACTGGCAGGTGATCCCTTAAATGTTTCATAAGGACCATCGACTTGAGCGATGGCACAACTTTCAGTAAGTGCTGCAAAATAAATGGTTTCGAAGATATCTTTATTGAGTTGACGTGCTTCTTCACTGTCAAAAGGAAAACGCATTTTACTAAAGGTGTCTGCCAATCCCTGTACACCAATTCCAATAGGACGGTGTCGCAAATTTGAATTTCTTGCTTCAGGAATTGGATAATAATTTACATCAATGACCTTATTCAGGTTTCTGGTGACTACTCTTGTTATGTCATATAATTTTTCAAAATTATATGTACCATCCTCAACAAATTTGGCCAAACTCAGTGATGCGAGATTACAGACGGCCACTTCATCGGGTGAAGTATACTCCATAATTTCCGTACAGAGATTACTTGATCGGATAGTACCCAGATTTTTCTGATTTGATTTTTTATTGGCAGCATCTTTATAGAGGATATAAGGAGTACCTGTTTCTATTTGAGATTCGAGAATGGCAAACCATAAATCCTGAGCATTTAAAGTTTTCCGAGCCTTTCCTTCCGATTCGTATTTATGATACAGCTCGTTAAATTCGTCGCCATACGAATCATAAAGACCTGCACATTCATTAGGGCAGAACAATGACCACTCCCCTCCTTCTTTCACCCGCTGCATAAACAAATCAGGAATCCAAAGCGCGTAGAAAAGGTCACGGGCCCGCATCTCTTCCTTACCATGGTTCTTCTTTAGGTCGAGAAAATCCATGATATCCGCATGCCAGGGTTCGAGATAAATGGCAAATGCTCCTTTTCGCTTTCCACCCCCCTGATCAACATATCTTGCGGTATCATTAAAGACCTTTAGCATTGGAATAATTCCATTGCTGGTTCCACCGGTTCCTTTGATATAACTTCCTTGTGCTCTGACATTGTGAATGCTTAGACCGATTCCTCCGGCAGATTGTGAAATTTTGGCACATCGGCTCAGCGTTTCGAATATCCCCGGTATACTATCTTCAGTCATACTTAATAAGAAACAAGATGACAATTGAGGTTTTGGAGTACCGGCATTAAATAATGTTGGTGTTGCGTGTATAAACCATTTTTCGGACATTAAATTGTAAGTCTCCAGAGCCGACTCTATATCCTCACCATGAATACCCACCGATGCCCGCATTAAGAGATGTTGGGGCCGCTCGACCACCTGACCATTCATGCGAAGAAGGTAAGAGCGCTCCAATGTTTTAAAACCAAAGTAATCAAATGCATAATCACGATCATAGATGATGGCAGAATCCAATCGGTCTCGATTTCTTCGGATGATATTTATCACATCATCGCTGATGAGACCAGCTTTATCTCCAGATTCCGGATCAACATATTTATACAATGCTTCCATGGTTTGCGAAAAAGACTTCTTAGTCTCCTTATGTAAGTTTGACACGGCAATCCGGGCAGCTAATTGTGCATAATCCGGATGGATTGTTGCCATGGAGGCGGCTGTCTCTGCTGCGAGGTTATCCAGTTCTACCGTCGTTACACCGTCATAAAGTCCCTGAATAACTTTCTTAGCGATTTCGATTGGATCAATGAAATCAGAATTGAGACCGTAACATAGTTTCTTGACCCTGGCGGTGATTTTATCGAAGCTCACGTTTTCCTTCTTACCGCTTCTTTTGATTACTTGCATAATTAAATAGTTCTAAGTATGGTTAAGGAATTTTAAAAGTCTTCATCCAGTTTGAATACCTGTTTTTCTTTGTCGGCCATGATGCCCGCTTTTTGATAATCTCCTACTCTCTTCTCGAAAAAATTGGTCTTACCTTGCAGGGAAATCATCTCCATCCAAGGGAATGGATTCTCCACATGATATACTTTCTGGCACCCCAAAGCAACCAGGAGTCGATCTGCAACGAATTCAATATACTGACACATCATATCTGCATTCATACCGATCAAACTTACGGGTAGTGCGTCAGAAACAAATTCCTTTTCGATGGTGACGGCATCCATAATAAGAGCGGTTACCGTTTCGTCAGGGAGTCTATTGACAATGTGCTTGTTATATAAGAGACAAGCAAAATCACAATGCATCCCTTCATCACGGGAAATCAGTTCGTTGGAGAAACAAAGACCAGGCATCAGACCTCGCTTCTTTAACCAAAAGATGGAGCAAAAGGAACCAGAGAAGAAAATCCCTTCCACCGCAGCAAAGGCGATAATTCGTTCCTGAAAAGAACCATTCTCAATCCATCTCAAAGCCCATTCTGCCTTTTTTGTCACACAAGGCATGGTTTCAATGGCATTTAGGCAAAAATCTTTCTCTTTAGGATCTTTGATATAACTATCAATTAAGAGGGAGTAGGTTTCACTGTGGATATTTTCCATCATAATCTGAAACCCGTAAAAAAACTTTGCTTCGGTATACTGAACTTCTGAGACAAAATGCTCGGCAAGATTTTCATTAACGATACCGTCGCTAGCCGCAAAAAATGCCAATACATGTTTTATAAAATGACGATCATTATCGGTCAACTTTTGGTGCCAATCCGTTAGATCCTGGCTCAAATCTATTTCTTCAGCAGTCCAGAAGCAGGCTTCCATCTTTTTATAGAAAGCCCAAATATCGTTGTGTTCAATTGGAAAGAGGACAAATCGTCCGGGGTTATCGGCTAATATGGGTTCATGTCTAGTGCTCATACTTTTCCTCATTTAACTAGTTTTTTTCATGTAGAGCTCGAACCAAATCTTCACAAGACGAGTACCGTGAGAAAATCATTCCCCCT
>JAGQWV010000056.1 GCA_020437045.1 Saprospiraceae bacterium
ATTGAGTTATCCCGGAGTCTCGACCGTGATTCCTGGTCTGCGAACCGCAGAGCAAGTTCGACAAAATGCTGATCATGTGGTTCAGCTCGCTGACGAAGACCGGGTTTTTATCGAATCTTTATTTGAAGAAAAATTTGACGAATTGTTAGCCCTTATGCAAAAAGCGGGATGAATCCATATTAGTACATCCAAACATGGCAAGGTCTAAGATCGAAAATATACTATTCTTATTAATAAGGACATCCATCCGGATCGATTATAATTAGAAAGTCTGTATTGTTTTGTACCGTGAAACCTGGGTCCAATTGCACATATTGTCCAGCTTCATATACCGTGGTCAAACATAAGATGCAGGGTTGCTGTGATACTATTGTGGCACTGGAATGGATCTCGTTGTAGGAAAAATAGGGGTATAAAGTAGGATATATGAGGTCTGAAATTTGATGAGTGATACTATAGAGGCAGGCAAATTCGTAAGCTCCGATGTCAGGTTGGTTACGAGCCCTGCCGGTGATGTCCATAATTAAATTAGAGTTTCCGTTATTAATGGCTGCACTGCCGGTCTGGGGTACTAAACCATCATCAAATGTACCATATTGTCCATCACTACCGGCCGGATCATTGATATTACCAAATAAGGGGTCAGACATTAAAAGGTTACTGGTGGTCAATTGGCCGATCACAATTAAATCTGATGGAGTCACAAGGTCGGGAAGAGTGTTACGATATAGGATTGTGTTCGAGAGATAAGACTGGCCATTACTACCATTGGCAGTTTCTTTTAAAATACCTGCGGCATAGTTTGCTCTATTTAAGGTAATCGTACAATAATAAATACTGGCAAATTTGGCGGCATAGATTGCTCCGGCGGTATCTGCGGTATTGGCGTAGAAGACATTATTGGTTAGAAATGATATCGGTCCGCTGGTTTCGAAATCGCCATAATCGTGTAAATAGAGTCCTCCTCCTTTTTTCGCATGGTTGTCTTTAAAGACATTTGATTCGAGCGATAATCCCCACGATTGAAAAGTCTGTTCACCACTTACAATTGATCCCATTCCGCCACCAATTTTGAAAGCATTGTTTCCGATAAATTGGTTGTGACGGAGAATGTTGTATCCGCCATCCATATATGCGCCACCAAAATCGTTATCCGCATAGTTGTCCTTTACCGTATTAAAGTTCATATTGCCCTCTCCTTTTCGAATAGTCACACCTGCACCAAAATTTGCCCGGTTGTTTTTAATGATGTTGTTTTCTAATCTGGCTATTCCCGAATGCACATAACTATAAGTATTTAAGTTAAAGTATATACTCAGGTTTGCATAAATACCACCACCATATTCTTTTTCTAAAAGCTTGGTGTAACTTCCGTTGGTTAGTTGGATGGACGAGTTACCATTAGCATTACCATCTAGGACGGTAAATCCATCTAAAGTAAACGTGCCCACATTTTCGTCGTAATAAAAATTAGTCATCAGTACCACATGGTACGCATTGTCATTCGTACTGTTCAAATTACCGATGTTCCCACTAAGTATCGTAGGATACAATTGAATGTTTCTCTGATTTAGTGAAGTCTCTGTGCCGGCAAATCCTCCGTACAGAGTGACATTTTCCTTTAGATAAAAGGTTTTATTACGTGGGTCCGTAGCATCTGCAGCCGTAATTCCAGGTGGAAAATAAGCGGGGTAATAGGTGCCAGAAGCCACCCAGACTTGGTCTCCACTGCCCGAGATATTGATCATAAATTGAAGGTTATTGCTGGCAGTAGCCCAGCTTAATCCATCTCCTGTGGGGGCTCCATTAGTGCGCACATAGTGAATTATTGCCTGACCACTCTGCGGGGTAACTATGCAGAGCATTGTTACAGGACCGGTGTACACGAGAAAACGATGGAGCAATGAAAGAAAGACTTTGCGATAAGGTGCATGCACTGGCATTCTGATGCTTTAGATGATTGTATTCTTTTCCAGCCTCTGGGATTTCCAAGAAATTTAATCAAAGATATATTCAGCGAAACGCTAATTGTGTAAGAGGACTTTTACAATGAACCAGCGGTATGAGATGACGATCGAGCGGTAAAAATATTGATGAAAAGTGCCTTATGGAATCATGCAAGGAGCAAAAATCCATGTTTCTCATTGTTCCGAAACTTTTGATTCGAAATAGGTAATCTTGATAACACTGACCTATTTCTCTGGTCAGTGAAAGTGGATTTCGACTCTATCGATAACATAGAATCGATCCAACTCTCTTACCTCTTATAGTCGGTTCATTTGAATACCACCAAAGAAACTTACCTGAATCTAAAGTTCAGCGACCATCAAATTTTTAAATTCGATACTCATCTCCCGGCCGGGATGTAATTGAATACCGATCGGACCCATTTCTGTGGCTGAATCTGAAGTATATTCCATTACTTTTTCGCCATTTAGCCAAGATGTATAGTGATTTCCAACGGCTTTAACCTCAATGGAATTCCAATCATCCAATTTTAGGAGGTCGGCAACACCTGTAGCTTCTACTGGGTATCCTTTGCCTGGTATATAAGGAGAACAGGTCATATCTCTTTTTAAAGACCCCGAAATACCTATCTGAATTTGATCATGATCTGATCGAATGAAGAATCCGGAATCTACCGTCCCTTTGCCAAATTTGAATTCTCCCTTGATAATAAAGTCTTTGTAGGACTTTTCGGTCCATAGAATGTCTCCGGTTTTATCTGCATCATTCATAACCATGAGTACTCCATCCTTAACCTTCCATGCTTCTTTTACTGTTGGGGTTGCCCAACCGGTGAGATCTTTACCATTAAAAATAGAATGCATTTCCGGATCCTGGGCCCAGGTGAGAAAAGGTAAAACGCATAAAAGGATGATGATCAGTTGCTTCATAATTATTGAATTGAAAAAATTGCAGTATGACAATATAAGAAATTAGTAGGGTGTACAACCCTGTGAATTTGCTAACAAGTTTATAAAGAATTAGGTTCGACCTTGCCACCATTTAACGGGATCTTTTCTTTCTCCCCAGCTAAAAACGTCGTGGAGCCACAACATGAGTTTCCGGAATGGGCTACCGGCTAGTTTGGTTCCGATTCTGTGGTACCATTTACTATAGTTTTTATGATAGGGACAGACTCTGATACAGATGGCGCAATCAGTGTTCATCCCTACCCAAAATCTGAAACATTTCTCTGCGTTGACTGTCCATTTTTTAATTCCCTTATGGCTGGAAATGTTTGGGGGTTCTGCCTGGGGTTCAGCATCAGGTATGGCTCGTGCAGGACAGGACGAAGCACATTTACGGCATATTTGACAAAATTCTTTTACCCCAAAACTCCTTGGTGCGTCTGGGGAAAGCGGAAGATCGGTCAGTACTTTGGCAATTCGGACATTGGGTCCATAATTTGGTGTGATCAATAAACCATGGCGCCCATACTCTCCCAATCCAGCCTCAATGGCTAAGGGAATATTTAAGGCGGTATCATTCATCGAAGCAATAGCTTCATAACCTAAGTTAGTGATGAATTGGGCCAGTTGAGTAGCGCAACCTAGGCTTTGCATGTACCCAACACCGGTGGTAGTGCCACTCAACGCTGAGGGAAAGGTCCGGCTCAAGGAGTAGTCCATGGGCAGGATCAGAACGATTGCATATTGTAGGCTGTCGGGAATTTGTAAGACGGGATTAGCCCCGGTCTTCCGGTTGAAATGGTGTGAGTATAAAAAACGACGGTCAAGCCTGCAGATGCCCACCATGCCGGCCCCGAAGATTTTCGCGGCTTGTTTTATTCGGGTGGTGTGGGCTAGAGCTCCTAGATCCGGTGCTTTTTGATCTGGTCCGGGACGGTGAGTCGTGTAGTAGTCCGTAAATCCTTCGACGGTGCCTTTTGTGTCAAAACCAACTTCACCAACATGGTCAGTCAGGTGCCAGCTAGCGTTTCGTAGGGCATAATCCCAATGGTCAAATCCTTTTGATTTCTTAAAAGTCTTCGCTAAATCATAACTGGCGAAAAATAATTTTGGATTGATCTTCGAATCCCAAAGAGATCGATTAAATATGTCATTCTTTTGATTGAATGGCTGGAAATCTTCTTTGATTTCAAATTCCGCGCTTAAATGCGATGACCATTTATTGTCCATCTTTCAGCGACAAGGGTGTGGTTAATAAGGTTTCGTAGATATCAATAGCCTTTTGTAAATGGCCTATACGCATATTTTCATTCGGACTATGTTGATTATTATCAGCATTGACCATCGGTACAATCACGGCAGGCACATTTAGTTTTGTGACAAAGTCGGTAATCGGTACCGTTCCTCCCATCATCCGGATCTTAATTGGTTCTTGCCCAAATTTTTCGGCCAAAGCTGCACTGAGCCAATTACCAACTGGCGATTGCATGGGAGTCCGAAATGCCAACGTACTACGGCTGCTGTGTACAAACACGATTTTGGAATGACTGAGCCGTTCTTCCCGCGTGGGCTCTTGGTCCACAATAAAATATCCTTGCTTTTCAATATGCCTTTTAATGAGATCAAGTAACCGTGCTGGATCATTTTCCGGTACTAAGCGGATATCGATGGCTACCGTAGCATAATCAGGAACAATCGTGCGTGCCTGACTGCCCACCCAGCCTGATAAGATACCCCGGGCATTAAATGAAGTATATTGCAGTGCTTCCTGATAGTTCTTTCCCACTTTTTCAGGCTCTGCAATCTGCAGAAGTTCGTTGATTTGCTTAGGATTATCTGGTACTGCACTCATGATTTCCTGTTCTTCACTAGTGATGTTTATTCCGTCATAAAAGCCATCGATAGTCACCTGTCCATCTTCATTTTTCATGCTACTTAACAGGTGCGATAGCCGGAAAATTGGATTGGGAGCATAGTTGCCATAGTGTCCGCTGTGTTGTGGTACCACCGGTCCATAAACAGTCATATCCAGAGTCATAATTCCTCTGCAGCCGAAGATCAATGTAGGATCTCCTGAGATATGAGTTGGGCCATCATTGATGATCATCGCATCTGCTTTCAATAGATGTTTATATTGATCGACCGCATCCGATAAGCTCGGGCTACCCATTTCTTCTTCGCCATCAACGATCATTTTTATGTTGTGAGCACCTGACTTACCTTCCCGATGTAGCCGGTCCAGGGCAAAGAGAAAGGCAATAATCGGTGCTTTGTCATCTGCCGCCGAACGACCAAAAATTCTCCACTCCGGATTTACGGGTTCTGTCAATTGATCCCAGGAAATTGTTTCCCAGTTTCCCTCTTCATCTTGCTGCTTCAGTACTGCTGCATAAGGATTCTCTTGTTGCCACTTTCGTGGGTCGACGGGCTGACCATCCAGGTGCGTATAGAAAAGCAAGGTGGGCAGATCCGCATCGTATATTTTCTCTGCAAAAAGAAGAGGATTGCCATCTGTAGGCAGTATTTGTGTTTTTAGACCGCGCTTTTCGAGTTCACTACTTAGCCATTCAATATTTCGATCAATGTCTGCTTTGTTCAAGCCGTTGTTTGGTACCGCGACGAATTCTTTAAGATTCGCAATCGCTGACAGTAGCTCTGATTGACCTTTGGTATTTGTATATGTGAAAAGTAAAAGTAGATACGTGAGAAGAGTAAACCGAGACATAAGCATGGTAAGTTAAATCTTAAAGATAAGTTTTATGATCAGGTGTGCATCATTCTTCTTCCCTGTGCGGCGTGATCACAGTAGGTTGATTCTTTTTCACCCGATCCTAAAACAGTATCTTCGCAGCGCATGTCAAAAATATATTTTGCCTCCGATTTTCACCTGGGTATGGATGCGCTTCGTTCGTCAGCAGATCGAGAGCAGCAGATCTTGCGATGGTTGGATCAGATCCGATCTGATGCTAGTGAATTGTATCTGGTGGGTGATCTATTTGACTTTTGGTTCGAGTATCAATCGGTAGTGCCCCGTGGTCATGTCAGATTTTTAGGGAAGATCGCTGAATTTACGGATGGGGGAATTCCCGTTCATGTTTTCACGGGTAATCACGATATGTGGATGAGTAATTATTTCGCGGAAGAATTGGGTGTTATCTTACATCGCAACCCGATCATCCGTCAATTTGGCGACAAAAAGTTTATGATCGGCCACGGAGATGGCTTGGGTCCTGGAGATCACGGTTATAAGTTTATCAAGGGAATTTTTGCCCATCCGTTAAGTCAATGGCTTTATGCTCGTTTACACCCCAATTTTGCTTTTAAAATGGCCAATTTTTGGAGCAATAAAAGTAGGCAACAGGCAGTAATGAAGGATCAATGGCTGGGAAAAGAAAAAGAATGGCTGGTGCAGTATTCCCAGAAAAAAATCAAAGAGATGGATCTGGATTTTCTAATATTTGGTCATCGACATCTCCCAATAGATTGTCTTCTTGATAATAATCGTAGCCGATATATTAATTTAGGAGATTGGCTATATTTTAATTCATATGCCGTTTTCGATGGTAACCAAGTTGAGCTTCGTTTTTTTGAAAATGAAGGAGCATCTCCAAGATTGGTCTAGTCTATGGATTCTTCCATTTCTTTTGGCATGTAGTGTTTCAAAAGTGCAAAACGGAGTGACTCCGGACCAGGATCAGATTAACATTCGGACCGCCGTTACGGATCAACTAGGTAATCTTTATTTTGCCAAGTATTCAAATGAGATCATCAAACAAGATCCCGATGGAAAACAAATCGGCTATTTTTCTAATAATCAGCTGGGTAAGATTGGAATTATAGATGCCACCAGTCCACTAAAAGTAATGGTCTTTTACCCCGACTTTAATACTGGAGTAGTATTGGATCGGAGACTTTTGGAAACCGGTCGTTTCAATTTGATAGATATGGGTTTTGGAGAAATTGATTTGGTAGCATTTTCCCGAGATGGTACGATTTGGATTTTTGATGATCATGAACAACGTTTATACAAGATAGACCAGCAAGGTCAGATCATCCGAACCGGCGATGATCTGCGTCTGACCTTCAACGAACGCCTGCAACCGACGCGAATGATTGAAGCAGGTGAGTTTCTTTATTTGGGTATTCCCGGAAAAGGAGTGCTCGTCTTTGACCTTTTTGGGCAGTATAAATCACAGGTCCTGTTTGATGATCTACTCGATTTTCAGGTGATCCAGGATGGTATTCTGATCTTTGAAAAAGCGGATAGTCTCAACGAGGTCAATATCTTGACGCATACCGAAAAACGATTTCTGATAAAAGATGAACTTCGAGTCGGCCGGATTCTGGTGACGAAGCAGCAATTGATTCATATTACCCAGGAAGCCATTTCCCACCTTCCTCTGGATGCTTTAAATTGGGAATAAGCGTTTGCTTAAACCGTCATGATGTCTTTTTCCTTAAGTTCCACTATTTTGTCAATCCTGTCGGAGTAGTCCTGCACCAATTTCTCCACTTCATCTTCCCGGCGCTTGCCGGCATCTTCGGGATAGCCGTCCTTTACCGCTTTTTTGATAGCATCCATCACTTTATGACGACTCGATCGAATACTGATTTTCCCTTCTTCACCTAAATGTTTGGCTTGCTTTACCAAAGTCTTTCTTCTTTCTTCGGTCAGTGGTGGAATATTGATACGGATGATTTCGCCGTCATTCATTGGGGTAATACCCAGATTAGCGGCAAAAATTGATTGTTCAATAGGCCCAAGCATTTTCTTTTCCCAGGGTTGAATGGTGATTGTCCTGGCATCGGAAGTACCGACATTTGCCACTTGATTTAGCGGAGTAGGACTGCCATAGTATTCGACAAAGAGTCCACTCAACATAGCGGGTGAGGCTTTTCCCGTGCGGATTTTAACCAACTCATTATTTAGATGTTCGAGGGCATGATCCATGCCTTCCTTAGCTATTTCTATAGCCATATCGACTTCCTCGGAGACCATATTTGACTCAATTTTAATTGACATCGGTAAGTTAATACATATTTTCTTCAGTCACGCAGTCTGGTGATCAGATAAAGGAGCATTACCAGAGCTGAGAGTGCTGCTGCCACATAGGTCATAGCTGCCCACTGCAAAGCATCTTTAGCCCCATCATATCCGCTACCCGTAGCCACACCGGTTTGGTCCATCCAAACCAGCGCACGCTTACTGGCATCAAACTCCACTGGCAGGGTAATGAAGCTAAAAAGTGCGGTGATAGCAAAAGCAGCGATGGTGATCATAATGATGGTATTGCTGCCACTGATGCCGGCGCCAAATCCTCCCAGGGCAATTAGCAGGAGCCATTGTTGCACTTGTGCGGAAATTTTTACGAGGGGTACAATACCCGATCTCAACTTAAGCATTGGGTATGCGGTCGCGTGCTGAACTGCGTGTCCACATTCGTGAGCGGCAACAGCCATAGCCGCTACAGATCGACCATTATATACGTCGCTGGAGAGAGCCACCGTTTTATTGGCAGGGTTATAGTGATCGGTGAGCATTCCTTCTGCTTCGACGATTTTTACATCACCGATTCCATAATTGGTAAGCATTTTTTGGGCTACCTCTCGACCACTCAATCCATGTTGGTTGGGAATTTGACTATAATGGGCAAATTTGTTTCGCAAGCGACCACTTACAAACATCCCAACCAGACTCATCAATCCGGCCAATATCATATATCCCATGTATCCTGAACTAAACATAATCGTGTTAAATTTTATATTCTTTCAAAACCAGTAAATTGTTGGAGTACTCTAGGTATTTTAACTCCTTCACTGTCCTGATTGTTCTCAAGTATGGCGGCCACAATTCTGGCAAGTGCGAGAGCACTGCCATTGAGCGTATGTACTAATTGAGGTTTTCCATCTTCCTCGCGAAACCTCAGTTTTAATCGATTGCTTTGAAATGTCTCAAAGTTAGAAACAGAACTAACTTCCAACCACTTCCGTTGAGCGGCTGAAAAAACTTCAAAGTCAAATGTTAGTGCAGAAGTAAATCCCATATCTCCACCACACAAACGCAAAATACGATAGGGGAGTTCCAACTTAATCAGCAGTTGCTCAACATGTTCTAACATACGGCTTAAAACCTTATAAGATTGGTCAGGATGGGCAATTTGAACAATCTCCACTTTGTCAAACTGGTGGACACGGTTAAGCCCCTTTACATCGGATCCATAAGATCCCGCCTCCCGTCGGAAACAGGGAGTATAGCCTGTCAATTGTACTGGTAGGTCGGCTGCCGATAAGATTTCCCCTCTTAAGATATTGGTCACCGGCACTTCAGCGGTGGGAATCAGATAGAATTTATCTCTTTCGATATGATACATCTGACCTTCTTTGTCAGGTAATTGACCCGTAGCTCTGGCGGTTTCTTCATTGACCATCAGCGGGGGCATAATTTCTTCATAGCCTGCTTTCTCTGCCTCATCCAGGAAAAAATTAATCAACGCTCTCTCTAACTTAGCACCTTTACCTCGAAAGACCGGAAACCCCGAACCGGTGAGCTTAACCCCTAGTTTGAGGTCAATGATATTATATTTTTCCGCAAGGTCCCAGTGCGGAAGTGGGTCAAAACCCTCAAATTCGGGCATGGGGCCAGACCAATCCTTGTACACTTCATTATCATCGGCACTCTTACCTTGTCTTACGGAGCTATGGGGTATGTTAGGCAACTCAATGAGTGCTGTTTCGATGTCGTCAATGAGTCTGTTTTGCTCATTTTCCAGTTCTTTGATTTGTCCTTTCAAGTTGGTGACCTCTTGCCTCAGGACTTCAGCCTGGCTCTTGTCGCCGGCTTTGAAAAGGGAGCCAATCTCCTTCGAATTAGCGTTGACTCTGGCTAACAATTGATCTAAATTCGTCTGAACAAACTTTCTACGATCATCCATTTCTACTATTTGATCGACCAGTTTCAGACGTTCTGGGGTAAAATTTCGTTTGGTCAAACCTTCTATGACTCGTTGTTTGTCAGTTCGTAAAATGTTGATTTCCAGCATTTAAATAGAGTTTATATAAGGGGAATTATGAATAAAAGACACGATTTTGGTGAATTTTTGCAAATATACTGGATCGTATAAAAAATTAACTGTATTTTTGCTTCGCCAAAGAAAGGGCCACATCTTAATACGCATTTCGCATTAGTCCTGTGCTTTTTCGTGGATCACTTAATCGAGCAAGTACCTTTATTAAGTTTGTTAACTAGTTCATAATATATCTATTATAACTATTTCAGTTTGTAAAACAAGAGAGTTTTGATGTACGATATCCTTCAACTAAATGATATGCTTGTACCTGAATTGCGCGATGTTGCTGAGCAATTGGGGATCAAAGGGCATAAGAAATTAAATAAACAAGAGCTTATCTACAAGATTTTGGATGAGCAGGCTTTGAAGAAGCCGTCGAATGGCCGTAGTAAGGAAGAAGAGAAAAAAGAAGATCCGGAATTTCAATTTGATTTGGATATGGTCAAAGAAGAAAAACAAAAGGAATCCGCGGACAAATCTGCAGAACCGGAAAAGCAGAGTAGTCATAAATCAAATACAAGAAATAGACGGCGGGAGCGAAAGCCCAGAGAAGCGGCACCGGTCGAAAACAAGGAAAATCCCAAACCACCGGTTAGTGAAGAAAAAGAGGCAGAACCTGCTGCCCCGGAGAAAAAGGAAAACGAAAAGAGAGAATCGGAATATAGAGATAGAGATAATCAATCGCGAAGAAGACCGCAGAAACAAGAAGAGAGGATACACAAGCAGGAAGAAAAGAAGCCTGCTTTTAATGTGGAACTCGATGGAGTGATTGAAGGTGAAGGTATTTTGGAAATGATGCCGGACGGATATGGATTCTTACGTTCTTCAGATTATAATTATCTTACCTCTCCAGATGATATTTATGTTTCTCCATCGCAGATCAAATTATTTGGTCTGAAGACTGGGGATACCGTAATGGGAGCCATAAGACCTCCTAAGGAAGGTGAGAAATATTTCGCACTGTTGAGGGTCTCGTTGATTAATGGACTTCAACCTGCTGAGATCAGGGAAAGAGTACCTTTCGATTATCTTACCCCACTATTTCCCAGAGAAAAATTCAAATTAATCTCCTCTCCGACCGGAAAAGATTATGGCAATAGGATGATCGATCTGTTTGCCCCGATTGGAAAAGGACAACGGGGATTGATTGTTGCCCAGCCTAAAACAGGTAAGACATTTTTACTGAAAGATATTGCCAACGCTATTGCTAAAAACCATCCTGAATGCTTCATGATTGTGCTCCTGATCGATGAGCGACCTGAAGAAGTGACGGATATGCGTCGAAGTGTTAATGCAGAAGTTATTGCCTCCACATTTGACGAACCGGCAGAAAACCACGTACGGGTGGCAGGCATTGTTTTAGAAAAGGCCAAACGGTTGGTAGAATGTGGTCACGATGTCGTCATTTTGCTGGACTCGATCACCAGACTTGCCAGAGCCTATAACACTGTTGCTCCGGCAAGTGGAAAAGTCTTATCAGGCGGGGTGGAGGCAAATGCTCTCCATAAGCCGAAAAAATTCTTTGGAGCTGCACGAAATATCGAAGGTGGGGGTTCACTCACGATTTTAGCTACAGCCTTGATCGATACCGGATCCAAGATGGACG
>JAGQWV010000057.1 GCA_020437045.1 Saprospiraceae bacterium
ATTTTACATATTGGTTTTTTCGGTTAGGGTTTTCTGCATGCTTGGCTTCAAATCGACTTCCTTTTGCTTCATAGTTAAGTTCTATGATAAAGTCCATACGGGAAGAAACAAATGCCTGACTTCTTATCCCTAATCGAACTCCCAGTTTATCATATCCCGTATATCCATCTCCATCTAGTTGAGAGAGAATGATTCCGGAATTAAATCCCATGCCAAAGCGCTGTCCCCATGCAATTTGTACAATTGCTAAGAATAGAATTAATAAAAGTGATTTTGTAAAATTGGTCAATAAGCTTCTTTTAAAAATAAATACGTATTACTATAAACTGATGCTGCTACATCAATTCACTTCAAATATTAAAATACGAATTTATCAGTTAAAAGGTCGTACTAATGCATTGAGCGTAGTATCGCATGCTCTAAACCCCTCAATTCAGCCAAACCCCGCAGACGACCAATGGCGGTATATCCTGGATTGGTTATTTTTTCCAGATCATCCAGCATGGCATGTCCATGATCCGGTCTGACCGGTATGCTGGATTCCCTATGTTGTTGTTCCTCAGCCAATGCTTTCATGACTGCATACATATCGGTATCACCCGCAAGATGGTCGTCTTCAAAGAAATTTCCATCTTCATCTCTCTTGACATTTCGCAAATGGATAAAGTGGATATATTTAGCCAATCGATTAGCCATTCCCGGCAAATCATTGTCAGGTCTTACGCCATATGACCCCGTGCATAGACAAAGTCCATTTGACGGGGAAGGAACTGCCTCCACTAGTTCACGTGCATCATCTTCGGTACTGACGATTCGGGGTAGTCCTAAAAGCGGGAATGGAGGATCATCCGGATGTATCGTGAGTCTCACATCATATTCTTCTGCGATGTCTACCACATTCGCCAAAAAATATTTCAGGTTTTTCTTTAACTGAGTTGCATCAATATCATTGTAAGTGGCCACCCGTTCTCGAACTTCCTCCAACTGCCAACCTTGAGCGCTTCCCGGTAATCCCATGGTCACATTTGCCTGTAGTAATTTTCTTTGCTGATCGGATAACTGATCATAGTGGGCTTTTGCACGCTCAATGTCAATATCCGAGTAATCCTTTTCCGCGTTTTCCCTTTTTAGAATATATAGATCAAAAGCGATCAAGGCAATACGTTCGAATCTGAGGGCCTTAGATCCATCCGGCATTTTATAGACGAGATCAGTCCTAGACCAGTCAAGTACTGGCATAAAGTTGTAACAGATGGTCTTAATACCACATTCTGCCAGATTTTTGATTGTTGTCCTGTACCAATCAATGTAACGGTCACGATCAGTATCTGCAACTTTGATCGATTCATGTACATTCACGCTTTCTACCACGCTCCACGATAAACCAGCCCTCTCAATTATTTCTTTACGTTTTATGATCTCTTCTTTAGGCCAAATATGTCCGATATCTATGTGATGAAGTGCAGTGACAATTCCGGTAGCTCCTGCCTGTCTTATATAGGATAAAGGTACAGCATCATTCGGGCCATACCAGCGCATAGTTTGTTCAAGATGTTTCATACTATAAATAAAGTGAAAATTCACTTTATTCTTACTGATTTAGTCAATCAGGTTTCACACTTTTAAAAAGTTATTCTCAAAAGCATATTCTGCTTCTACAGCTTTCTGAGTGTATCTTGAATATTTTGTTTTTCTGATCAAAGATTAGACCTTATCTTGACATCATAATTGAACTAAAAAAGTTAGGTTTTGAAGGAATTATTTTCAGTCACCGGTAAGGTCGTCATTATTACCGGTGGTTCCGGAGTATTGGGAGGGGCAATCGCGGAACATCTCATTCAGCAAGGTGCTAAAATCGTTGTTATAGGCTTTCGGGAAGAAAGTGTTATTGCCAAATTAAAGGAACTGGCGCGCTATGGCAGTGATCCACTGGGTTTGGCAATTGACTGTACGAAGGAGAGTCAGCTGGAGACAGCCAGAAAAAAGATTTTGGATAGGTGGGGGAGGATTGATGTCCTGATTAATGGAGCGGGGGGTAATTTGCCTGGTGCAACCATTGCTCCTAATCAGACAATATTTGATTGTAAATTGGATGACATTCAGTCAGTATTAGATTTGAATTTAATGGGGAGTGTTGTGCCATCACTTATTTTCGGAAAGGTTATGGCCGAGCAAAAAAACGGCAGTATAATTAACATATCTTCCATGGCTGCAGATAGAGCCATTACCAGAGTTTTTGGTTATAGTTTAGCTAAGGCTGGCATCGATCAGCTGACGAAGTGGATGGCCGTAGAGATGGCCAGGAAATTTGGTGATGGCATTCGAATCAATGCCATAGCACCGGGATTCTTTATAGGAAATCAAAATCGAAGACTGCTGACGGAGGAGGATGGTTCTTTTACTGAAAGAGGCAAAACCATTATTAATAATACGCCTATGTCCCGTTTTGGAGATATTAACGAACTAAATGGCATCGTTCAATATTTAGCCTCTGATGCATCAAGATTTGTAACGGGAACCATAATTCCCATCGATGGGGGCTTTAGTGCCTTTAGCGGAGTGTAAGCATCACATTGCGCCGTATGCCTTCACTCCAAATGTAAGAAGGAAGGGTAAAGACAACCAGAAAAATTCTGGCAATACAATAAGCAGAAGAATGAATGCTGCCAGTGAAATAAGGGTGTAAATCCAATACTTTTTTGAAGTCTCTTTTGCGCTTGTCATGTGGTCATTTATAAATATCTGCGCAAACATAAAAAAATGCTTTCAAAGGGATTCGATTTTATACATATTAGGATGATAAATATCTATGAAAAGATCCGGATATAGCGATTTACCATTACATGGTGGTAGAGTTCCCAGGTGGCTCTACAGCCGAATGGCACGTCTCGGATCTGCTATAATAGAAGTAATTGTTTCTGAATATGGTCCGGCCGAATTTCTTTCCCGAATGAGTGATCCATTTTGGTTTCAATCCTTTGGCGCTGTTTTAGGTATGGATTGGCATAGTTCAGGAATTACCACTGCAGTGATGGGGGCATTAAAAGGTCCGGTAAATCAGATGTCAAGTGATCTCGGGATTTATATCTGTGGAGGACGAGGTAACCACTCGCGTGCCACTCCCAAAGAACTTTTTGAAATTGCCGCGCAAATTGGTTTGGATGGAGACTATCTTATGCGTACATCCAGACTGAGTGCAAAAATCGATAATACGGCCATTCAGGATGGTTTTCAGCTTTATCTTCACAATTTTATACTGACTAAAGATGGAGATTGGTCGGTAATTCAGCAAGGGATGAACCCTGCACTACAGTTGGCCCGAAGATATCATTGGCATGGAGCGAATGTAAAATCTTTTCTCGAAGATCCGCATACCTCGATCGTGGGACCTAACATGGGTGAGATTTTAAATTTGGTGGATAAGAATGCAGGACCTTCACGGCAGGGAGTCCTGGATATTGTAAAAGAGTCCCCTGCACATATGATTTCCGAGTTGCCTTATTTGAAAATGCCCAAACATCATGATGTCCGGTTTACGGATGTTGATTTGCGGAGATTAGGAACCATGCTGTATCAAACTCATGATGCTGGACTTCAAGACTTCGAATCTCTTTTACTATTTCAGGGCATGGGACCTCGAACCCTTCAGTCTCTGGCGCTCGTTAGTGAAGTCATCTATGGCACTCCAACTAGATTTAACGATCCCGCCAGATTCTCATTTGCCCATGGTGGAAAGGATGGCCATCCTTTCCCTGTTCCTACTAAAGTTTATGATGAGACCATCAACTTCCTAGATAAAGTAATAAGCCAGTCAAAAGTAACCCGTAGTGACAAATTGCAAGCTTGTAAAGCCCTCTACGAAATTTCTAAGCGCAATGAAAAAGATTTCGAGATTGATCAAAGTAAATATGAAGCATATCTCCAACACGAACGTGATCTATCCTCAGCATTAGGTGGACGAACGGTTTTTCAAGACATAAAAAAAGCTGATCAAAATAGATCAGCTCAAAATCATCAATTGGAGCTATTTTAATATCACTGTATTAAAACAGATATGTTTAAAATAAAAAAGGCCAATTCTTAGCTTGAACTGGCCTGTACTTAAATCTTACTAATCTAGGATAACTAACTAAATAAGAGTAAAGTACAACAGGTTTCTAATCTCAAGCAAATGAGGTTTTCGCCATGAAATTACGCTATCCTGTTCAATACTGCAAGAATTATGTCATATTATTTGACAATCACCTTGTAGAGGTCTCCGGCACTAACCTGGGAATCCAGCTCCATTCCATTGATTATCGCATGCTCATGAAACTGATCTTCAGGGATCTTTGCAGCAACGAGCAGTGACTGAAGAGTACTGCTTTTGTTGGCGGTACGAACAGAAATGCGGTCTGGTTTTTTATTGATCTTTGATTGGTCGGTCAATACTTTAAAATTGCGCATGGTCTGATTAAAGTTTGATACCTGACCATCAAAATTTGCTTTTTCGGCGAGCCCGTGAAAAGTAAAAATCAAATCGCGATAGGAAATGAAATACGTCAGTATACGAATGGTTTGTCCGGTTTGTTGATTTGCCTGATCGGATACCATCGCTAAAACCTGCATTCCGTTGAGTGTCAATGTTTTTCGCTCCACTTGTGTAAGTCCATATTTCTGCAATGTGCTGTCCGCTGCAGCCTGCAGTGTGTTGGCCTGGGTCAGGGTTAATAGCATCATCGCTGTACCATCACTTGGTGCCATTTGCACCTGCGAGGGAGTATTCATGGTCTGCCATCCGGAAGGTATTGGAAACTGAAACCTCATCTCCGGGTGGTAAAACATGTTATTTTCCACATATCCTTGCTTCGGATCATCTCCGTAGATGATTCCGTCAATCATTTTCAAATAGGAATTACGATTGACCTTGAAATCGGCAGGGTTCGCTTTTGCTTGTGCTTTATCGGCTAACTGGGAGACTTTTTTATATCGATCATACGGATCTGGGTGTGTCGAAAGAAAAGTAGGAAGTGATTCAGCTTCAGTACCAACCCGCATTTGATTTAATGTATTAAAGAAGTCTGCCATTTGATGAGCATCATATCCTATTTTGGTCGAGTATTGTACTCCTAATTCATCCGATTGTGATTCATTATCCCGGCTGTACTTTAAAAATAAAAGTTGCATTCCTTGCTGAGCTTCATTCGCAAAATTCCGGAAGGCAGGTGAGACTACCAGACCTCCAATAAACAGAATCTGGGCTATAGTGGCTTTTGTTTGTTGCTTAGCAGAATGGCGGGCGGTTACATGTCCTATTTCATGTCCCAGAACCCCCGCAAACTCAGCTTCATTATTAAAGTGAGCCAGAATCCCTCTGGTAAAATATACATAACCTCCGGGCAGTGCAAAGGCATTGACCACAGGTGAATCCAAGATCTTAAATTCATAATTCAGATTAGGACGATGCGAAACGCTGGCCATTTCCTGGCCCTTTTCGTTAATGAACTTTTGTAATTGATTATCCTGATACAAGCCATACATGGCGACTATCTGAGGGTCAGATTGTTTTCCCAAGGCAATTTCCTGCTCTTCGGACATAAACATAACTTCTTTCTTCCCGGTCACTGGATTTACCGCGCAACTACCAATGATCAAGGCAACTACCACGAGAGATAAGAATCTAAAGACTTTGGATCCAAGCAAATTAAACATGTTGTGACTTTTTCAATTAAACACTTTTCTGCGGAGAGTAAGTTCGATTTCCACTATTTTCTTTTTCTTAAGGTCATACCATTTCGAAGTCCGGTATACTTACCATTTTCTACGGAAATCTTACCATTGATAATTACATATTCGATTCCATCTGGATATTGGTGGGGATTGGTAAATGTGGATTTGTCGATCACCTTAGTTTTATCAAAAATAACCAAATCAGCCCAATATTTCTGTTTAAGTATTCCTCTATCCTTCAATCTCATCGTGCTGGCAGGAAGTGAAGTCATTTTTCGAATGGCTTCTTCTAAGGGTAAAACACCTAATTCCCGGGAATAATAGCCCAGGACTCTGGGGAATGTCCCATAGGCCCTTGGATGCGGATGTCCTTCGCCCAGTTGAGTTAGGCGGCCATCCGAAGCAATCATGGTCATGGGATGTTTCATAATATTCACCACATCCGTACTATCTATGACATGATAGATGCAATTGGCTCCTCTGTGCAACTGAATATCAATGATCATTTCTGCTCCATTTTCGATATTCGGTTCCATGCCACTGTCGAGAACAAGATCATGCAGTGTCTTTCCCTGATATTCTGGTTTCCAGTCGATTTTCGAAAACTGTATTCTTCGAAGATCATTGCCGCCTCGGTCATTAATCAAATTATAGATAATTCCTTGCCTGATACTATCTCGCAATGTGGGATCGGCACATCTTTCTGTAAAGGCATTGAATCCACCCTCTAACGACCACGGAGGAATAACGATTGCTATTCCAGTATGACTGGCAGTATAAGGATACTGATCCATTCTCACATCCAGTCCTTCCGATCGGGCTTTATCGACCATCGCCAATGTCTTTACACTTGCACCCCACATCGGTTGGCCAATAGCTTTATGATGGGTTAGTACCACCCGCATTCCCGTCTGACGGGCGATTTCAATGGCTTCACCAACTCCCTCTAACAGCCCCAAACCTTCTTCACGTAAGTGGGAGGTATAAATTCCGTGGTAGGCGGATGCTACTTTAGAAAGAGCAATTACTTCATCTGTCTTTGCAAAAGCCCCTGGTAGATATTTTAAGCCGGTAGAAATCCCGAAAGCTCCATCTTCCATCCCTTCCTTCACCAGTTGCTTCATTTGTTCTAATTCAGTAGGAGTGGGTTCTCTGTTAATCAAGCCCATCACATGATTACGAACAGTATTGTGACCGATCAGATATCCCACATTGATGCCAATTCCATGTCGGTCTAATGAATCCATATAAGGACCCAAATGCAGGGGTGAACCACCATCAGGACCTCCCAAAGCAGTGGTAACGCCCTGCAAAACATGACTTTCCGCATCTGGATACAAACTAATGGGTTCAATATGGGCGTGCAGGTCAATAAATCCAGGGCTGAGTGCAAGGCCCTTGACATCGATAGTCCTTGCCGATTTCTTACGAATATGGTCGCTGATCTTAACAATCTTCCCATTCCGGATGCCAAGATCGCCAGCTACGGGTTTACTTCCAAGGCCATCATAGATTTCCGCATGCTGGATTAAAAGATCATAAGAACCACAGGAGAAAAACAAACTGAGAGAGAATAAATAGAAGAATGGACGCATGGAATTGCTTTTTTTACAATATCCAGATTTTTAATCAAATGAAGGTACCATCTCCTAAAACTTTCAGATTGTATGATTGTATAGTATTTTTGTATTTAAATAGTGTCTAAGATATGAGTAAGAAGGGTAGGGTATTGGTCGCCATGAGTGGGGGCATCGACAGCACAGTAGCGGCGATGATGCTCCACAATGAAGGTTACGAAGTAGTGGGTATTACCATGAAGACCTGGGATTATGCCAGTTC
>JAGQWV010000058.1 GCA_020437045.1 Saprospiraceae bacterium
TGAATCCCTATGACGAATGGTACGCCCTGGTTAAAGCTTTGGAAATCAAAGAAAAAGTGGGAGGAACCGTCACGCTGATCCATGTTGGTCCTGCCGCAAATGACACGATCATTCGCAAAGGGTTGGCCATTGGCGCAGATGAGGCCATTCGGATCGATCATGAAGCCCCCGATTCGTTTGATGTCTCCTCTCAAATAGCCATGGCAATCCAGGGAGAAAACTACGATATAATCTTTACTGGCAAGGAAACCATTGAATATAATAATTCTGAAGTGGGTTCGATGCTCGCAGAATTATTGGACCTTCCTTTTATATCTTATGCTACCTCGATGGATGTGGAAGGCAATCAGGCAACCTTGACCAGAGACATGGGAGGCTATGAGGAAAAAGTAGAATTGGAAACCCCATTTGTTGTGAGCGCATCCAAGGGCATTGCGGAGCAACGCATCCCTAACATGAGGGGAATTATGATGGCCAAGTCCAAGCCTATAAAAGTGGTTGCCGCCAGTCCTGTAGAGTCACTGGTCAAAACCATTAAATATGAAACACCTAATCAGAGAACCGAGTGTGTTTATATCGATCCTGAAAATATGGACGAACTGGTTAGAAGATTACACGAAGAAGCCAAAGTCATTTAAAAAAATAATATGTCCGTACTAGTATATGCTGAAAACACCGGAGGATCCTGCAAGAAAAGTGCATATGAAGCAGTGACCTTTGGTCACAAATTAGCTACAATTCTTAATACTCCATGTATTGCTGTCACCTTTGGAAATCCATCTAATGCAGACCAACTTGGAGTATATGGTGCTACAGAAGTGCGAAATATTAATCCGGGTATCGATCATTTCGATGGTCAGGTTTTCGCAGCTGCCATTGCCATAGTTAGCGAGGCGGTGGATGCACAGATCATTGTGATGAGTCATAGTGCTCAAGGAAAATCGATGGCAGGCAGGTTAGCCATCAAGCTCAAGGCGGGCCTGGTTTCAGCAGTAAATGCAATTCCAGCCATGACCGGAAACTTCTTAGTGACAAAATCGGTCTACTCCGGAAAGGCAGTGGCTACCATTGAAATGCTTGCTTCGAAGAAAGTAATCACTGTACAGGGAAATAGTATACCACCAGAAAAAGCAGGTGAGCCGGTGTCGTTACAAACAATGGACATTTCTCTTCCTGAATCCAAAATCAAGGTAACTCAACTGGAGAAACAAAGTGATACCATACCGTTGCCTGAAGCAGAACTGGTGGTCTCGGGAGGACGAGGCTTGAAAGGTCCTGAAAACTGGGGAATCATTGAAGAGCTGGCACATGAACTTGGGGCAGCGACTGCTTGTAGCCGGCCAGTAGCAGACTCCGGATGGAGACCCCATCATGAGCATGTTGGTCAAACAGGAGTTGCGATTCGACCGAATCTTTACATCGCAATCGGAATATCCGGAGCCATCCAACATCTGGGAGGTGTAAACAACTCCAAGACGATCGTTGTTATAAATAAAGACCCTGAAGCACCTTTTTTCAAGGCTGCAGATTACGGTGTCATCGGCGATTTGTTTGAAGTGGTGCCCAGATTAACGGAAGCCGTAAAAAAATTCAAGTCAGCTTCAAAATAGCCGGTGAGGTAAGGACCTTTAGTATAATTTATATTACTTTCGCTGTTGGTCATTCATGCGAACGATTTAAATATAATGAGGAAAATACCACTAGATATTGTTGCTTTGTCTCACAGTGTTAGTCAATCCCACAATTATGCGGTTGTCTTAGGGGAACAAGATGGTTCGCGCCGCCTGCCAATCGTTATTGGTGCCTTTGAGGCCCAGGCTATAGCGGTTGCCATGGAACGAATGACACCCAATCGCCCACTGACCCATGACCTTTTTAAAAATGCCATGGATACCTTTGGTATAGACTTAAAAGAAGTGATCATTAATGACCTTCTTGACGGGATTTTTTATGCCAAATTAGTGTGTCTACGTAAAGGCGAGATTATTGAAATCGACTCCAGAACTTCTGATGCCCTTGCCCTTGCCGTTCGTTTTAACTGTCCGGTGTTCACCTACGAATTTATTCTTGAAACGGCCGGAGTCATCCTGGACGACAGTCAGGGCCAAGAGGGAGAAGTAGAGAAGTCATTGGGCATAACAGAAGAACCTGAACCCGCTAAAAAAGGAGGCCCGCTCTCCAGCTATTCCATCGATGCCTTAAAGACCATGCTAGATGAAGTTCTTGCAGAAGAAAACTATGAAAAGGCAGCGCGAATACGGGATGAGATCAATAAAAGGACTCAAGGCTCCTAAGAAAATCAGTACTTCGAAATTAGATTTCCTGATCAAATTCTTGTCGAAATTTCAACAACCGGTCATCGATCCAGGTTTTGGCGGTATTTAAAAGATCTGCCGGATCTTCAGAGTTTATAGGATCACCAAATTCGATGCGGCACGTTGATCTAATTTTGCCAAATTGATACAAGTATTGTCTAAAGAGGCTGAGTTCCTTCCAGTGATCCTTCGGATCTTTAAACTCAATCGCTACGGGAACCACTGGTATATTGAGAACACTGGCAATCTCAAAAGATCCCTTTTTGAAAACACCACTTACCGGCGTTATTTCAGTGGTACCCTCTGGATAAACTAACACACTCCAATTTTCCAACAGTGTGTTAGCAATAGATTGACGGGCATCAAGCCGGCTATCCGCACTATCACGCACGACATACAATATGCCGGTCAAGCGTGCACCAAAGCCAATCACAGGATAAGAATTTACTTCTGCTTTTGCCAATGGTAAGGCATATATGAAATTCAATATAACTACCGGATCAATAAAGGAGCGATGGTTACTTATATATAAATAAACACCCTGATCAGGAGCTCTATTAACCTGAATATCCAGACCTAAAACTGGCGTAATAAATTTTATCCACCTTCTCCGAATTTTCATGCTACGTCTCAGGTTTTTACCGGCGACCAAAGATGCTAATACGATATAACTCATTCCCAACACCATCGTGAACATGAAAACCAACAACCTTACAATGGCTAGAATATATCCCAACATTTTTTACCGCTAAAAGCCTTCGTAAAACTACTCAAAAAAGAGAAGTTCTCACGCAGGCCACATCCATCGCCAGCATTTTCAAATTATATTGAAATACGTGGGTTTCAATAAGCGATCTTTCCAAAGAACTTTACCCAAAATGAATCTTATCTTTATACATAAAGCACCTCTATCTATGTACACATCCCATTCTAAAGTGCTGCTCCCTTTATTCTTGCTGATCGTGTCTTTTCAGTTAGGCAAAAGCCAGGAATCATCTTACATAGCTACCGACCGTGACATCTATCGCATTGGACAAAAGATCTATTACACCGTTTATGTGGCGGACCTATTGACTTCGGACGAAGAAGGGTCTCCAGGGATCTATTTTGTAGAATTAATAAATCCAAATGGAAAGGTTTTGAACCGTCGTAACACCCTCATTAAGCATGGAACGGGTCAATCTTATATCAACCTCGCTGACACCTTGACACCGGGTATCTATTGGTTGAGGGGATTCCGGACTACACCAGATCAATCGGGTGCCCATGATAAATTCTCCCGTCCTTTGTACTTGCTAAACACCATCTCCGAATCCCTTGACTTCCAATGGAAGGGATCAGAAGTGGATACTGTCTTATTTTTCCCGGAAGGCGGTATGCTCATAGCCGACCAACCTTGCCGGGTCATCACCCTGGGTTTAAACAAAGAAGGATTGCCATGTCCGTTGCAGGGAACAATCTTAAGTAGCGAAGGTACAGTCGCCGCTACCATTTCTCCACAGCCCTTCGGGTTAGCTGAATTTACGCTGATTCCCCAAAAAGGACGGTCCTATTCTCTTGAATATATTGATCATGAACGACAAAAGACCAATGCTAAACTACCGGAAATATTGATCCAGGTGCGTAGTATCCATCTGTCACCTGAGGAGGATCAGCTGCAACTAAATATAGTCAACGCAGCCTCATCTTCAGGACCGGTGACCCTGGTAATATCATCTCATTCAGAGATTTGGTCAAAAAAAGTATTAGCTAGTCTCCCTTATCAGGAAAAGTATAACCTGATTGATTTGCCAGCCGGTCTTATAACCTTCTCTCTCATCAACGATAATTTTGAATTGCTCTCAGAACGACTTTACTACAATCATAAGGAAATAAACCGTTGTTACTTCGATGTCAGTTCCGATATGCAGCACATCGATTCTGTAAATTATTTAGGTCTTACTTTTGAATTCTATAATGAAGAAGGATTACCTTGTCCGCCCACTTTCGAAATTAAACTTACGCGTGAGGAAATTACACCTAAAAACAACTTCAACATTAAAAATTACCTTGCATTCCTACAATGGCTGGACATTAAAAACAGTTCCTTTCAATTTTTCGATCCGGATATTTTTGACAGTGACCATGAGATTGTTGATCGCTTTTTGATTACGCAGCATGCAAAATTAAACACAGCAGAATATTCTCCAGAACCATCGTCACAAAATCCCTTGTCTATCTCCGGTACAGTTTTAAGAAAAAACAAACCCTGGAAAACGAGTGGCTTTTTTTCCACTCTTGATAATCTTTTAAATCTCCAGGAATGGCAAACAGATGCGGCAGGAAAATTTACCATAACTAATCTGGAGGTTTATGACACTTCGGATGTAGTTTTCATGTTCAATGATGAAAAACAAAAAAATAATACAGTTCTCAAGATTGCCGGAAATAGTGACATCAGAGTCTATCTCGACAGTGTACCTCTTCCTGAAAAAGTTAACACCGCTGATTTGTATTTGCCATCATTGCTCTCGATAGACTTGAGGGATAATCAGCCAGAAGCATACAGCTCTTTGCCGATCACGTTAGATGAGGTGCAGATAAAAGCTAAGAAAATCGATGCCCTCATATCTTATTATCAACCATCGATGCTCTATACTCAACCGGATGACCGCGTCTTTTTCGATGAATCTATTCCTAATAAAGGAACAAGCGATGTCATCGATATCCTTAAAGGTAGGGTAACCAGTTTTATCGTGACTGGAGAAGGAGGAAACGGAAGGCAGGTTATCATGCGAGGAAGAAGTACCGGATTAAGTCGCACGGCAGGGATGTCAAACGCTGCCGAGTTCACAGTGAATGGTTCACCTGTCTCTCTGGCATATGCCGAATCGATAAATCCCGTTGACATCGCATTTGTTGACATCATCCGGAGCTTATCCCTGACCAGTGTCTATGGTGAATTTGGACGCAATGGAATCATTGCCATTTATTTAAAACCGCCGCACCAACGAAAAGTTTCATCACCTAAAGAAAGTTATATCATTAGTAAATTGATTGTCGGATATGCAAAACCGATTGATTTTTCTCCAGCCCAATCAGGCAAAGACGATACCATATATTGGTCAGGAATTGTACGAGCAAATCAAAATGGTGAGGCTGATTTTCGAATCCCTATCCCAAAAATTAACGGCAATTATATTTTAACGGTGGAAGGTCTTACCGGCATGGGTACCCCTTTACATTTTCGACAATCAATTGATTTAAAATGAAACTCCTACCCTACTTTATCATAGTATTTAGCAGCGTCTCTTGTTTGAGTCAAACACTAAAAAGCCGCCTTTTGGATGTCGAAAACGGGCATCCTGTTTCTGACGCCTTCATCTTCTTTGCCAACACTTCTACGGGTACCAGCTCACAGGATGACGGAACTTTTGAATTACCATGTTTGGAAGGCACTGATTTGTTGCTGATTATTTCTCATTTGAATTATCTGACTAAAAACATCGAAATTCATCCGGATTCAAAATTTCCGGATACCATCTATTTAAATCCCAATGAGTTGCTCTTAGATCAGGTTGTTGTGGCAAAAAAAGCAGAGCCCCGGGTAAGGCGTCAACGTGAAAATTCATTTTTAAAAGCATTTATCGGTGATGATCGAAAAAAAATCACCATCGAAAACCTTGATCACCTGCTCTTTTGGGAAGAGAACGACACTTTGATGTGCAGTGCCGATCAACCCATTATATTTAACAATGAACTGTTAGGTTATAAAGTGACCTACTTTCTTGAGCATTTCAAATTACACCCAAACGATGATGTACAATTTCAGGGAAAGGCATTCTTCGAAGAAGATCTGGAAGCCACTGGCAAAAAATTAGCACAAATACGAAAGAACAGATTAAAAGCTTACTATAACTCACCCACTTATTTCTTTCTCCGTATAATTGAAAATCAAATCGATTCTTCACAATATCAAATAGGTGTATCCCGACGATTGGCAGATCGAACCTTTGAACTTTATCAATTATGGGACCCTTCCAAATTAGAACAGGACTCTGTACGAAATCAATTTATCATTAAATGCAAAGATTATTTTACAGTCGTCAATAAAGGGGTAAGAAAAGCAGGTGCGCAACCCAGTCCTAAATTGATGCCCGGTGCCTTTGGTGAGAAAAAGTCCGCCCCCATTATCTACGAAACCTCATACCTCTATCCCACTCTGGGAAAGATACGCGTAGATCAACATGGCAACATTCTCAATCATGACGAAATAGAAGAATTTGGGTTTTGGGCTACCATACGCACTTCCCAATTGCTACCAAAAGATTACACCCCTCCCACTCGTTGAAATGCAACGCTAGATGAACTTGATTTTGAGTTTATAATCTACCATAAGAACTTTTCTGAGAATTCAGGGTTAACTCTTCTGAACAATACAACCTCATTTGGAGCACATCAGAAGACCGGCTAGCAAAGAAACAGAAAAACCCTCCTTTCTGGAAAGTACTCGGGCATTGAGATATTTGCCTCGATTTTTCTCCATGATCTGGAAGACTAGTCCATCTTTATTTCTGGCAAACATTATTTCCCGCCTTTTTAAATCGGCACTGCCAGTGACCATGCTTTGGCTTGGTAAATTAATTATTGACGAAGTAGTACTACAATCCCAGGCTGATGCAAAGCAATTTCAACATCTTTATCTACTACTTGGGCTTGAGTTTGGGTTGGCCATTCTGTCCGACCTATTGAGCCGGGCGATCTCACTGACTGACGGACTCCTTGGAGATTTATATGCAAATAAGTCTTCTGTCGAATTAATTAAGAAGGCCGCTACCATGGATCTGGCGCAATTTGAAGATCCTACTTTTTACGACAAATTAGAACGGGCAAGACGGCAAACGGTAGGTAGAGTCAGTTTAATGACGACCGTCTTATTTCAAATGCAAGATTTAATTACCATTATATCCCTATTGACAGGATTAATTGTTTTTGAGCCATGGTTAGTGATCATTTTAATTATTGCCATTATTCCCAGTTTTATTAATGAAGCCTATTTCAGTCGCACGAGTTATTCACTGATCAAAGGCTGGACTCCAGAACGCCGTGAATTGGATTATATACGCTTTATTGGAGCCAGTGATGCAACAGCCAAAGAAATTAAATTATTCGGCCTGGCAAATTTTCTTTCAAAACGCTTCTCCTTACTGGCTGATAAATACTATTACGCCAATAAAAAATTAACAATTCGACGAAGTATTTTTGGCAGTATTTTTCATATCATCGGAGACATGGCCTATTATGGAGCCTACCTCTTGATTATTTTTCGGACCGTCAGTGGATTGGTAACCCTGGGTGATCTCACTTTCTTATCTGGAGCCTTTAGCAGGTTGCGCAATCAACTACAGGAGATCTTTTCAAGATTCTCGAGAATTACCGAAGATGCCTTATATCTGCAAGATTACTTTGCTTTTATGGAAATGAAACCGCTAAGTGATTTTACTGGTAAAAACCTTCCCTTCCCTAATAAAATAAAACATGGTTTCCGGTTCGAAAATGTGGGCTTCCAATACCCATCTTCTGATCGCTGGATTATCAGAAATTTAAATTTCGAATTGAAAGCTGGGGAAAAATTGGCACTAGTGGGTGAAAATGGTGCGGGAAAAACGACACTGGTCAAACTCCTAACCAGGCTATATGAACCAACAGAAGGAACCATTTATCTGGATGATATCGATATCCGGGAATACGAACCAACTGGCTATCACGAAGCTATCGGAGTAATATTTCAAGACTATGTGCGCTACTATTTTACTGCGGAAGAGAATATTGCCGTCGGACATATAGAAGATCTGGAAAATCAGAAAAAAATTGAACAGGCTGCCGTAGCCAGTCTCGCGGATCAAGTTGTCGAGAAATT
>JAGQWV010000059.1 GCA_020437045.1 Saprospiraceae bacterium
CCCTTGATTTTGAAGGGATTGCAAATTTAGGCTCTTTTTCTAATACGCCAAACATTTACGAATTTATTTTAAACACCGTAATTTCTCTATAAATGGTACTTTCTAAATGGATTGCTTTTCCATTGATTCTTTTGTTGGGTACAGTATTGGTTGTCTCCTATGTGCTGGGATATTCCGAATATTCCTATTGGTTGATTCCCCTGGTCATTTCGCTGGCCGCACTCTATGTCTTACATCCAGAAATTGATCGTTGGTATGTCAAGAAAAATCCTTTGAAACTTCCCAAAGGTATGTTGCGGTTTATCGAGGATCACCTGCCTGCATATCGACTCATGAGTCTCGAACAAAAAAGAGACTTCGAGACGGCTACCAGTGTGTTCCTGAAAAATACCACCTTTATGCCTCAGGGATTTGAAAAGGTGCCGGAAGATCTAAAAGTAGTTCTCGCAGCCAATGCGCATATTCTAACTGCGTTTCAACCATCCTGGCATAAGAAGTACGAACTTTATGAAAATATTGTCATCTATAGACATCCTTTTCCAAGTCCGCAGTTTCCTAAATATTTACATAGTTCTGAATTATTTGTTCAGGATCATGTGCTTTTATTTTGTGCCGATCATTTTATGAAAGCTTTTCGGTTTCCTCAGCAATTTTTTAATACCGCCATGTACGAATGGGCCAAGGTATTATTTATAGATAAAACACCGGAATTTGATATAAACCTTCAGGCTTTACCCGAAATAAGTGGTTTTCAGAATAGCGTTGTAGTTGATTATCTTGGATTGCCCGAACCCTATATACAGTGGGAAGCTGTTGCAACTACATATTTTTTCACGTTTCCGGTACGCTATAAGATGCATATGGAAAATTCGTATGAAAAGATCAGCGAGTACTTTGGTGTAGATCCCATGAAGTTGTTGAATGTAAGAGGCTAATTTTAATTGTCAACTTCAAAAAAATAGTGTTTTCTTAGTGAGATGGCACCAGGAGATGTTGTCTTTATTCTCACGCTCGTTTGCTTCTTATTACAATTGAGTTATTGGAGTTTTTTCCTATTCCAGTTTGAAAAAAACACTAAACCACTGTTACCAACTTCGGTACTGCCACCAATATCTGTCGTCATATGCGCCCGAAACGAGGAGGATAATCTCAGAAAAAACCTTCCCCGGGTATTAGAACAAATCTATCCTGAATTTGAGGTGATCCTGGTTGACCATAACTCTTCAGATGGTACTGCCAATTTTATACACCAACTTCTTAAGCAATACCGACACTTACACTATATCCACTTCTGCGACCAGGCCACCGGTAAGCGTAATGCCTTGATCCATGGGTTGAAAAATTGCACTTATGATCACATTTTGCTGACCGATGCTGATTGCTATCCCATCAGCCAAAATTGGATAATGAAGATGTGTGCACCATTTGGTAATGGTGTTGATATCATCCTTGGTGCGGCTCCTCTAATCGGTGAAAAGTCGATGTTGAGCCGTTTTTCCCAAATTGAAGCTGCTCAAATCTATTTGCAGTATGCTGCTGCTACTTTTTCTCATTTTAGCTACATGGGGGTCGGTCGCAACATGGCTTACAAAAAGAACAGGTACCTGTCTTTCGATCAAAAAGCATTCAAGAATCTGATCGGTGGTGATGACGATCTTTTTGTCTCTGCAAATGCATCCCTAACCATATCGCTCGTGAATGACGAAGATGCCATGATGTATTCAACGGCTCAGAAAAGTTGGTCTGAATATTACAAACAGAAGCATCGCCATGTGAGTGTTTCCTGGAAATATACCTGGTTGCAGAAGATTTACCTGGCTGTTTTCTCTGGTTCACATTGGTGTCTAACCTTGTTGTGGGTCATATCCTGGTATTATCAGACGTACTTTTGGACAATTTCTATCTTATTTTTATTAAAAACGATCATCAGTTTTTTTGTGCTTAAGCGCTTAGCCAGGGCTTTTCTCTCAAAGTGCACCCTTATTGAGCTTCTCATCACTGAACTTATTTACCTTGTGCACTATCCGATCATAGGCTTTTACTTGTTATCAAAACCACCGAAACGATGGTAATTTCGTCAGATATCATTTGGAAATATTTTTATGCTGATTTAGAAGTACAGGAGAAATTTGACCACCTCGGAGCGTTGTACCAGGATCTGAACCAAAAGATAAATGTCATCTCCCGAAAGGATATAGATTCGTTATACATACACCATATACTACATAGCTTAGTACTAAAAAAATTCGATCGTTTTCATCCTGGTGCCAAGATTCTTGATCTCGGCACCGGAGGTGGATTTCCGGGCATCCCCTTGGCTATGATGTATCCGGATTGTCAATTTACCTTGATCGACGGTACCCGTAAAAAGATCGAAGTGGTCAAAACTATTATCCAATCTCTCCAATTGACAAACGTCGAAGCAATCCCTGTCCGGGCAGAAGATTTAACTGGTCAATTTGATTTTGTGGTGAGCAGGGCTGTAGCAAGTGCCAGCAAAATATGGCATTGGTCTAAACATTTACTTCCCCGCAAAACGAACAAGAATGCCAAACAGTCGGTACCAAGTGTTTTTCTATTGAAGGGCGGCGACCTTAGTGAAGAATTGAAAGACTTTCCTTTTAAATATACTTTGTATCCGATTCAGTTATACTTTGAAGAACCATATTTTCAGGAAAAATATATCTTGGCTTTTTAGCTGTGGGTCATTCAGTTGAATAATTTTCTATATGTTTCTTGATACTACACTTCTGAAAATATTCAACCAGGAAATATCTCTTGGTGAAGTACTCACTTTTGGTTTATGGGCTGTCATCCTCTACGCAATAAATCATATCATCACAAAAATCTTACTCCCCTTATATTTTCAAAGGCAAGAAATCGATGTTCCGAGTCAACAAAAACTGGTTAATACCATCCGGCGGATTATTCTGACCTTCCTTACCATTACCCTCGTTGTGTCCTTTCATTTAAATCTGGTCATTTATGAAACAGGAGAAGGATATTCTTTTCATTTGTCAACGATCATACTTGGTTTAATCGTCGTTCAGATAGCCCGCCTACTTGATTGGTACACCTCAAAAGTACTGCTCCATAAATACTATTCATCACGTGAAACCAAAATAGATCGGGTAATTACTCCGCATAATCACGAAGAAAGGGCCAGCAATACCATGCAGTATATCGTCTACACGATTGCCATCATGATACTGATCAGCACCTTTGATCTAAACAAAGTTCTTTTTCAAATACCCATAAAGGATAACTCTCTGTCTATCCGTGTTTCCAGCCTTTTTTCGGTGGTTTTGATCTTTTTGGTAGCAAGGCTTTTGTCATGGATTGTGACCCAACTCATTCTTTTTTCTTACTACAGGCGAAAGGAAGTCGATCCTGGACGCAGGTATGCCATTAATCAGTTGGTTAACTACTTTATTTATGTGATTGCCGTTTTCGTCACCGTCGATAATATCGGTATCGATCTTACCGTACTCTGGGGTGGACTAGCCGCTCTGGCTGTAGGTATTGGTTTAGGTATGCAGGATGTCTTTCGTGATTTTGTTGCGGGGATTATTTTGTTGTCTGAACGATCTGTCGAAGTCAATGATGTGGTGAATGTCAATGGAAAGGTGGGCAAGATAAAAAAGATAGGATTGCGAACATCCGTGATGCGTGGAAGAGATGACACCATGCTAATATTACCCAACTCGAGCCTTGTATCCAATAATGTGATGAATTGGACACACCTGGATAACAAGGTCAGATTTTGTGTAAAGGTTGGTATTGCCTATGGATCGGACACTGATCTGGTGAAGAAGATCCTATTGGAAATCGCTACCAAAAATCCGTCCGTGCTTACCTATCCCGCTCCTTTTGTTCGCTTTAAAGATTTTGGGGATTCTGCTCTGGACTTCGAACTGTTTTTTTGGTCGGAAGAACTCATGGGCATTGAAAATGTATTGAGTGACCTCCGCTATTCTATTAATACAGCATTCATGCAGTATCAGATTACCATTCCTTTTCCCCAACGAGATATATGGCTCAAAGGAAGAGAATAGAGCTATGAAAACAAAGGATAAATGGATACTGTCGTTAATTTTATTAAGCTTTAAGTTAAACCCTCGTTAAAACTAGCAGCATTCAAACGCATAAAAACATTATAACTTATTGATATTGTGACTCTAATAGATTAGACTCCTCTTACGGATAAGTAAGGGGCTGTAACCTACACAGACAGAAAGCTGTCTTTGAATAGAAAGGTACCTTTAAAATTGTAATTTTGATTATCAAACAAACTGCATTTAATCAGTTGAAACTAAACTAACTATGAAATATTCAATCGGGATTTTGATCGGTTTTTTCTTGCTTGGGCTTACCACGATTTCTAATGCCCAAAAGATCGCATTGGTTGATATTGCCTACGTTCTGGACAATATGGACGAGTATAAACAGGCTCAGGAAGAATTGGACAAAGTGGCCCAGGCTTGGCAACAGGAGATCGCTGTCGAACAAGATAAAATCAAAAGTATGTATAATAAATATCAAGCGGAAGTGGTCTTGCTCAGTGATGAGATGAAGAAGCAGAAAGAAGACGAAATCATGGCTGCCGAACGCGATGTAAGAAACATGCAAAAGGACAAATTTGGTCCGGAAGGTGAACTCTTTCAGAAAAGACAGGCATTAGTTTCTCCGATACAGGAGAAAGTTTATGGGGTCATCCAACAATATGCCACAGACCGTGGATATGATATAATTATCGATAAGGGAGGTAACTCCGGGATACTATTTAGTGATGAACGATTCGATAAAACCGAAGACATACTTCGAGCTCTTAAGAATTAATTCAACTAAAAGTCTATTTTTGTGCACCATTTTTAAAAAACTATTATTTCAAACTAAGGATGAAAATGAATCAAGTATTTAAATATTTTACTATCACGGCGATCCTTGTAGCTGCAGTAACCAGCCTTTCGGCTCAGAAGATTGGCTACATAAATCGAGGAGAACTACTAGCCGAAATTCCTGCGGTCAAACAGGCTAATGCAAATCTTGAAGCTTTGCAAAAACAACTACAAAAGAAATACGAGGGTATGGTGACCGAATTCCGTACTAAATACGAAGACTTACAGAGAAAAGAACAACAAGGTGAATTAAGTCCGAAACAACTGGAAGACGAAGGTCAAAAACTAAGAGAAGAAGAATT
>JAGQWV010000060.1 GCA_020437045.1 Saprospiraceae bacterium
TTTGGGGCGGAGAATTTGGCCGCACAAACTATTCTCAGGGGAAATTGACGATAGATAACTATGGAAGGGACCACCATCCCAAATGTTTTAGCCTGTGGATGGCCGGAGGAGGAATAAAAGGTGGCATTGCCTATGGAAAGACCGACGAATTCAGCTACAACATTGTGGAAAACCCGGTCCATATTCACGACTTCCAGGCCACTGTACTACACCTTTTGGGGCTGAACCACGAGCAGCTGACTTACAAGTTTCAGGGAAGAAGGTACCGATTGACCGATGTACATGGTCAGGTGGTAAATGAATTGCTGGCATGAGAAATTTTTGGTCGTATCTCTGTCTCCCCATGTTGATCATCGTATTGAATGCCCTGACCGGCTGCCAGCCGGAGATGTCGAGAGAAGTTAAGTTGGCGATTAACGCCATTGATCGTCCCCTGGATTTTAATTTTGATGTTCGCCCTATACTGGCGGATCGATGTTTTTCCTGCCACGGACCAGATGAACAAACGCGAAAAGGTGATCTACGCCTGGATACCAAAGATGGTGCCTTCTCCCGGTTGAAAAATGCCAAAGGTCATGCCTTTGTGGGGGGTAATCTCCAGGCAAGCATGGCCTGGAAAAGAATTATTACGGATGAATCCGACCTTATAATGCCACCCAAAGAGTCAAATCTCACTTTGACTGATCAGGAAAAAGCCATCATAGCCAAATGGATAGAGCAGGGAGCCGAATGGAAAGAACACTGGGCTTTTATACCTCCCGCTCAGGTGGAAATACCGGAAAGTATCCCCAGTGAATGGACAAGAAACAATGCGATTGATTATTTCATTCAGGCTAAGCTTCTTGAACAGAAAATGTCACCGGGTCCTGAGGCCGACCGTCAACGCCTGATACGAAGGTTAACCTTTGATTTAACCGGACTTCCTCCAACGATATCTGAGATAGAAGCATTTGTCAATGACGACCGACCCGACGCATATGAAGATCTGGTCGACAGCCTTTTGAATTCGATTGCCTGTGCCGAAAGATTGGCCATGGAATGGCTGGATGTGGCGCGATATGCCGATTCTCATGGCATGCATGCTGATGGTCTGCGCATCATGTGGCCCTGGAGAGATTGGGTCATCGAGGCATTTAATAAAAATCTTCCTTATGATCAGTTTGTGACCTGGCAGCTTGCCGGAGACCTAATTCCCCATGCCACCCAGGAACAAAAACTGGCTACCGGATTTCTGAGAAATCAACCCTTAAATTCTGAGTCCGGTATTGTGCCGGAGGAATTCCGGCTTAAGTATGTGGCTGATCGAACCAATACCACCGCTACTGCTTTTCTAGGATTGACCATGGAATGCGCCACCTGCCATGATCATAAATTCGATCCGATTTCGCAAAAGGAGTACTATCAGATGTCTGCGTTCTTTAATAGCATCAAAGAGTTGGGAATGATCGGTAATGATATGAATTTTGGACCCTTATTGCTCCTCACCGACACCAACACCGACCATCATATAAAGCTTCTAACGGATAGTATAAGCATGCTCGAAGCAAAGAAGGCTTCACATAGTATTGATATTCAGGAAGTTAAAAAATACATAAAAGAAATTAATACTCCCTTACCCCTGCTAAGCTGTGGTTTGGATTCTTACCAAAAAGAGAATCGAAAGGTGGCAGGTGTAATTGGAAAAGGTACCGTGACCGTAAATGGTGAGCCCGAAATCGTGGCCGGTAAATTTGGTGCAGCCGTTCGTCTGACCAATGATTATGATCAAATCAATATAAACGGACTAGAACACTTTAATCTGGATGATCCCTTCTCTTTCGATGCATGGATAAAGACGGAAAAAACGGGCACCTTTCAATCGATCGTTGGAAATATTGGAGATAAAAATTCGGGATGGAGAGGTTGGCTCTTTTTTATGGACACTCTGAATAGACCCGGACTTCATCTGGTCAATAATTTATCGCAAAACTATATCCATGTTGTTGGACAAGATGCTGTACCGGTCAACCAGTGGTTGCATATTGCTTTTACTTACGATGGTTCAGCTCAGGCTTCAGGCGTGAGAATTTATATCAACGGCCAATCCATTGAACTTGGCATCTTAAGTGATCGTTTGTACAAGAATATTTTGCCGGTCAAATTCCGTAATTATCAACCGGATCCACAGCGCGGTGTACGGATGGGCAGGGGTACCAAATATTTGTTTTCCGAAACGGACGACGGTGTTTTTTACGGAGCGATGGATCAGGTAAATCTATATGACCTGTGCCTGGCAGAAGCAGAGGTGATGAAGTTGAGTGGAGAACAGATGGCTGTCAATTTACTCTCTGACGAGCTATTAGAAGATTATTATTCGAAAAGATACGACCCCTTTACGCAATCTACTGATGTACTACTTAGATCGTTGAGAAAGCAGAAGTATGCCATAATCGATACCATCCGGGAAGTGATGGTTCTGGAGGAAATGCCGACGCCCAGGAAGACCCACATCCTCAGGAGGGGCCAATATGATGATCCCGGAGAAGAAGTGAGTCCGCATACACCCACCAGCATATTTCCTTATGACAGTGCTTTGCAAGCCAATCGTCTGGGACTTGCTCAATGGCTATTTCAGGATAATCATCCATTGACTTCCCGGGTGGCCGTCAATCGTTATTGGCAGATGATTTTTGGCCGGGGTATCGTATCCACTCCTCACGATTTTGGTGTACAAGGGGCTTTGCCAACGCATCCTCAATTGTTGGATTGGTTAGCTATGAACTTCAGAGATTCGGGATGGAATGTTAAAAAGCTTCTCAAATTGATGGTGATGTCGGCCACCTACAAGCAATCATCGGTTATGGGTGACACCTTGAGAGATACCAAGAACCTCTGGTTGTCCAGGGGGCCTAACTATCGTATGCCGATGGAAATGATCAGGGATAATGCATTGGCTTCCAGTGGACTCTTGGTAAAGGAGATTGGGGGTGAAAGTGTCAAACCATACCAGCCAGATGGACTTTGGAAAGAGAAAAATGAATTTTCGGGATTTCTCATCACCTATCAGCACGACGCCGGTGAAAAGTTGTATCGAAGGAGTATGTATACCTTTATTCGCCGTACGTCCCCACCGCCGATCATGACCATTTTTGATGCCCCTACCCGGGATGTCTGCACAGTCAAAAGAGAGGTCACTAATACACCCCTGCAAGCCTTGGTCCTACTTAATGATCCCCAATTTATGGAGGCAGCCAGGGTGTTGGCGGAAAGGATACAATATGAAGGGGGACCTACCTCCCGGGAGCAGATCAAATATGCTTTTCGATTGGTCTGTGGTCGGATGCCGGAAGAGAAAGAAGCTGCCCTGCTCATGGAGCAATTCGCTGCTGAATCGAAAAAATTCCAGCGTACACCGCAATCAGCTAAAAGCATTCTGGATATAGGAGAACGAAAAAGAGATACGGATCTGGAGGAGGTCAACACAGCGGCTCTGGCAATGGTATGTAATACCATTCTCAATTTTGATGAGGCCTATATGAAACGGTAAGATGACTGCAGGGTGATTTTTTCAAATTATTTATCTTCAAGCCATAGTGTAAAATCGATACAAGTGAAAACATCCTGGGCACTGCCTCCCTATGCTAAACCGGACATGATTTTTAATGCAATTCCCGAAGATGAGCGAATTTGGGTTCCCCAGGCACCAAATATTTGGTTTCGTCCCCTTTTTCTGGATACTGTGGGTGGGGCCTGGTTTAATTTACTGCGCGTCAGGCGATCTGGTGTATTAAGCAGGCACCGGCATCCAGCGCCTGTATATGGTTACGTAATTAAAGGACACTGGCATTATCTGGAACATGATTTTATAGCCGCTCCAGGTAAATTTCTATTTGAACCACCTGGAGAGACGCATACTCTGGTGGTCGATAGCGACGATGAGATGATTACCATGTTTAATGTCAATGGAGCCATGATTTATGTCGATGAAGATGGTAAAGCGATTGGTTATGAAGATGTGTTTACTAAAATTGAGATGTGTATGAACCACTACGACCAAGTGGGGTTGGGAAAATCCTTTATTGAACAATTTATTCGTTGATTTTTAATGAGCATTTTATCAGCGTTTTCGCTGGAAGGAAAAACAGCTTTGGTAACCGGAGCCGCCCGAGGGTTAGGTCAGGCAATGGCTATCGGATTGGCAGAGGCAGGAGCTGATCTGATGTTGGTCGACTGTGATTCCCTCGATGTAACCAGCAAAGAAATCGAAAAATTAGCGCGTAAATGTGGGCAGCTAATAGTAGACCTCTCTACTTTAAAAAAGAGACAAGCCGCCGAGTTAGTGGAGGATACCGTGAAAGCTCTTGGTGGCTTAGACATTATGGTCAATAATGCCGGAATCATCCGGCGTCATCCTACGGTCGAATTTTCCGAAGCAGACTGGGAAGAGGTGGTAAACTTAAATCTAAGTAGTGTCTTTTATTTGTGCCAGGCGGCGGGAAAATATTTTGCAGAACAGAACCAATCCGGGAAGATTATTAACATGGCTTCGATGTTATCTTTTCAGGGAGGATTTATGGTGCCATCGTACACAGCGACAAAAAGTGCCTTGGCAGGGTTGACCCGGGCATTGGCTAATGAGTGGGCAAGTCGAAATATTAATGTCAATGCTATCGCTCCAGGTTATTTTATCACAGAAGTGACTGCCGGTATCCGGTCTGATGAATTAAGAAATAAAGCGGTGTTAGACCGTATACCTGCAGGTAGATACGGGACTCCCGATGAACTGAAAGGTATCGTGGTGTTCCTGGCTTCAGCGGCTTCCGACTATCTGCATGGTGCGGTACTACCTATTGATGGAGGGTGGCTCTCCCGCTAAAATCTGACACTTATATCTGACTTAAATTTAATTACGCATGGGGAAAATATTATTATTTGGATTTTTGAGATTAATATTCTTTTTACTGCTTGGAATTGAGCATGGGCTAACGCAGGATTTTTCCCGGCTAAAATATAATAACCCCGATTTAGTGGTTGATTTGGGGGTTGGCCTCTGGGCCTGGCCATTGCCAATTGATAAAGATGGTGATGGTGATATGGATTTAATTGTCTCTTGTCCCGATGTGCCTTTTAATGGTGTGTATTATTTTGAAAACACTACAGGCAAGGTGAAGAATCCCATTTTTGAAAAGCCAATCTGGTTAGCCCCATCCCGCAAGAATCTGCAAATATCTTATGTCGACGATGTGGCTTATGTGACGAGTCGCGGTGAATTTTATCATGATTTTCAAAATCAATTATTTGATGATCCGGAGTTAATTATGGATACAGAAAGTTTGGAGAAAAAGCATCAGAAAATTCGCTTTAGTCTTTGGAAATACGTGGACTATGAAGGAGACGGTGATTTGGATCTAATAGCTGGTATTGATGATTGGGGTGATTACGGCTGGGA
>JAGQWV010000061.1 GCA_020437045.1 Saprospiraceae bacterium
GATTTGCTGGACAATAAATTTTTGTATCTGGGTGATCTGATCACTCAATTGTTCCATCTGGGCATTATTCATGCCAGTACTAAAAAGCGTCCTGGCTACAATACGAAAGGTAAGAAGGTGCATTTCCCGGTACATATCTAAGGGAAGCAAATCTGTAGATGCTGTCTTCCATTGTTGGACGGTCAAAGCTATTTCCTGATTGATCAGGTCCACCAGATTTGACAGACGTTTCCTGTGAAATCCCGGTTGTATCAATCGACGTTGTTGCAGCCAATAATCTCCATCTGACGTGAGCAATCCACGACCAATATAGTGGGCGAAGAGTCCGGTCTGAATCTCAGATTTTCGATAGTTGCGGTGATTTTTTTGTAATACATGTTGGATGATTTCCGGGTCAGTGGTTAGAAAACCCCTTTTAAAACCACCAATATGGAAGAGATAGGTTGGTCCGTATCGCGTCAGATAGTCTCCCAGGATGGGAATGGGGTTGGTTATAAATTTGGCGGTCCTAATTAATGACAAATATCGAGGCACAAGAGGAGGTGTCTTGTCTCTCGAGCCGGAGCGCATCAGACCCGTTCCAATTTAATAGGATAGGTATTTCCAGAGAACCACTGGGGTACGTATAGATTTTCATCGCGGTCCACACATACGTCATGAGGATTCATAAAACTTCTTCCATCGTATTTTACCTCGGCAATACTACCATTGATAAAGCCAGACTCATCACCGCCCGGTGCCGAAATAATTCGATTATCCTGGTCCATAATGATTACCAGACCATCATACTCCCACCAGGATTGAGTACCTAAAACGGCAAAATACAGAAGATCGTTATGGATGACTGGTCGGCAAATCCAACAGCCGGGGACTTTAATGGTCTCTAAATATTTCCCTTCCAGAGTGAAACGTTTAAATTCTTGAGCAGATCTGGAGGTGATAAGCAGGGTAGGTTCACCCGGTTGTCGTGTATCGATGGTAATTCCATGACAACAGTCAAATTGTTGAGGAGAACTGCCTTTGCCACCAAAATGACGGATGTATTCACCTTTGGAATTATACTGGATAATATAGTTTTCACCATATCCATCGGCTACGTAAAAGTCACCATTGTCTGCTACGGCAATCTCAGTAGGTTGAAAATTTTCTGGAGATCGGTAGACACCCGTTTCTTTTGGGTAGTCTAAAACCATCAGTTCACGACCATCAAGAGTAGTTTTGAATATCTGGTGTCTTTCTGTGTCGGTAAAGAATAGGACTTCTTGCGACCCTTCTTCAGCGAGCGTCAGACCATGGATACCTGGATATTCATGCCCCCAGGTTTCTAATACGACACCCTGCTGGTCGTAGATAATGACATTATTTTTGATATGATTGGTGGTCATGATTAATCGGCCAGATCGATCCTGTACCATCTCATGACAATTTTTTACTGGGATATTTGCGGGATCCTGAATGCCCCAATGCTTATCAATGCGATATTTCAAGTCGCCCTGACCAACAATTTCACCCACCATAGCTCGCTTGTTATGAATTGCAAAGGAAGCATGTGGAGCGGCTAAAAGAGCAGCGGTAGTGGTAAATGTTTGTTTTATAAATTGTCTTCTTGCTTTTTTAAGTTTCATCCCTCCCGATACCAATAAACTGGCTTTATCGCATTATTGAAATTGATCCCATTTGTTAATCCGACGGTGGTGTGTTCAGTGTATACCCGCCTATGACCTCTACTTTAGGAAGAGCAGCTTTCAATTGGGTACTACCTTCATCACCAAATTCGGTCTGCCAGATGAAAAGCTTTTTAAGTTCCTTTAGATTTACAAGGTCGGCGGCGCAAATATCAGTAATTTTTGTTTTATATAGGTTAAGAGATTCTAAGTGTTTTAAATCACTTAGGTCTTTTATAGCGGCATCGGTCACCGGATTATCCTCAACTTTCAAACGAACCAGATTTTTCATCGTACCAATTACCTTAAATGACGCATCATCCAGGTTAGTACTACCAAGATCAAGCCAAGCTATTTTGTCGGCAATTTCTTCCAATATTCCAATTTCATTATTAACGGAAAGTGAATCAACATCCCGCCATCCGACATCCACAAAATTGTTATTCATGGCTATCTGCCGGATTGAAAATCCATGTTGCCGGATTTTCTCCATGGTTTCCTCGGTGACTGCATCGACTTTTGTTTTTTCGATATAGGATTTTGGTTTGGTATCTAGTTGGTAGCGACTTAGGAGAATACTCTGAATATTCGCGGGTGTTTCCAGGCTGGCAATACTTTTGTCTGTCGGAGCACCACTATCTAGCCACCACTCCAGCAGCTTTATTTCACCATAGCTTAAGGCATTTCCTTTTGGAGGCATAAACTTTTTACTCTCAGGATCCAGTGTTACCCGTTTAAATAATTCACTGGACGTAGCGGTTCCTTCGATTACCTTGCCATTTTTGCCTCCTTTTAAAAAGGCTTCCAGGTCTTCCATGTTAAGACCGCCCTTGGTGATATTATTGCTGTGACAGGTCCAACATTTCTTTTCGAGAATAGGCATGATAATATCTGCATAAACTAGGGTTGAATCGGGGTCATTATATACCGGATAGTGAGTGCCCTCTTCATAAGAGGCAAGCTTCTTCACGAAATTTGGCGCATTTTCTACCATGTAGTTTTCTCCATGCGTCATTTCACCCCCTAAATGGCCAACCAGCAGGAGACCAAAAATTAATCCCACGCCCAGCCAGGACATCGTAATTCGGGAAGTATTGCGGTTTAATCGCCACAGGACAAAAGATAATATTACCATAAGAATACCAAGCCATCGGTGCCAGAAGATGGTATCCGACTGATATCCACCTTCTTTTGCCAACATCCATCCAGCAAAAGCAGCAACGGCAGCGGCAAGAAATCCAAAGAAGTATAACGTAGAAACGACAGCTGTACCTTTCCATCCAGGTCTTCGAGCAGAAATCCAATGAAAAACAGCCGCAATGATTAATATGCCGATTGGCAAATGCACTAAGGCCGGATGAAAACGACCTACCCAATTTAGAATATCCATATTTGATTTTTCACTCCTTAATTATACCAATATTTCCTGTACGATTTTACCTGCTACATCAGTTAATCGAAAATCTCTCCCCTGGAAAGGAAATGTGAGCTTTTCATGATTTAGACCCATGGTATGTAACATGGTTGCCTGAAGGTCATGAATATGTACCTGGTCTTTGACGCCATAATACCCAATTTCATCGGTTTCACCATAAGAGAGACCTCCCTTTATTCCACCTCCGGCTAGCCAAACGGTAAAGGCATCTGTATGATGATCTCTTCCAACAAAAGGATTGGCAACTCCTCCCCGATTTTCCATCATAGGTGTTCTTCCAAATTCACCACTCCACACTACAAGGGTTTCCTCCAGTAGACCACGTTGTTTTAGGTCCCTGATCAAGGCAGACATTGGTTGATCGACTTCTCGACATCGATCCAAAAAGCCATGATTTAAAGCCTCTGATTTTCCCGCTCCATGACTATCCCATCCCCAATGAAATAGCTGGATAAAGCGAACTCCTTTTTCCGCCATACGGCGGGCTAACAGGCAATTGTTGGCAAAGGATGACTTTCCGGGTTCCGTACCATACATGTCATGGATGTACGGCGGTTCCTTACTGATATCCATAACGTCAGGTACTGAAACCTGCATCCGGTAGGCCATTTCATACTGGGCGATTCGGGTCAATGTCTCATCATCACCAAAAGTCTCATATTCTTTCTGATTGATTTGGTTGATAGCTTCGATGGTTTGCCCTCGCAGCCTGCGATCCATACCGTCCGGATTGTTGATGTACAACACAGGATCTCCATGAGAACGGCATTGTACTCCCTGGTACACTGATGGGAGAAATCCACTGCCCCAAACACTCTTTCCGGCTGAAGGGGTCATTCCACCACTGACTAAAACGACAAATCCGGGAAGATCTTCGTTTTCGGTCCCCAGGCCGTAGGTTACCCAGGATCCGATCGACGGTCTACCCAGTCTCGGACTTCCTGTATATAAAAATAACTGAGCCGGTGCGTGGTTGAATTCATCTGTATGCATAGCCTTAAGAAAACATACATCATCAACGACTTTGCTAAAGTGTGGCAAATGATCGGAGACCCAGGCACCGGATTGACCATGTTGTTTGAACTGCGCCTGATGTCCCAGCATTTTTGGGGTTCCGCTGATAAAAGCAAATTTTTTACCCTCCAATAAGGATTGAGGGCATTCTTTGTCATGGAGTTGGTTGAGGGTAGGCTTATAGTCAAAAAGCTCTAGCTGTGATGGAGATCCAGCCATGTGCAGGTAGATCACCCGTTTTGCTCGAGCCATGTAGTGACTCAGGGTTGCTCTACCACCCATCTCTGTTGGAGCAAAAATATTTGCTGTAGTTTTTGACTGGCATCCTAGTCCTGCAAGGGCGACAGCTCCTAAACCTGTCGTGCAATTCCGGAGAAAATGTCTTCTGGTCTTCAATTGAATTTCTTTCTCAATATATTCTTGATACATGTGCATGAGCGTCAACTTTTAGTTAAGAAGGCATCCAGATTCATGATGGCATTGGCTACTACGGTAAAAGGAGCCAACCTGGCTGGACGATCAGGTTCCTGATAGGAAATTAAAGTAGCTTTTGCTTCCTCTGCCTGGTGATACAATTTGATTAAGATATCCATGGTTTCAGTATCCGGACGGTCAAGCAGTGCTCTCTGATAACCTTTCGAGATTCCTGAGGCTAAATCCTTACCGGATTCTTCCTTCATATACTCACCTAAGACCTCAGCAGCCTCTAAATAAACCGTGTCATTAAGTGTCACCAGTGCCTGCAAAGGGGTATTAGTAATGATTCGCTTTGAGACACAAAATTCCCGGCTGGGACTATCAAAAGCGATCATTGAGGGGTAGGGTGTTGTTCGTTTCCAGTAGGTATACAATCCCCGTCGATAGTTATCCTCCAGGTGATTGGCTTTCCATCTTGCACTACTATAGACCACTTGCCATACGCCCTCAGGTTGAGGAGGCATGACACTTTCACCCCCAATGGATCTATTTAGCAAACCACTGATCGCCAGAGCCTGATCCCGTATTTGTTCAGCGGAAAGACGCACTCGGGGGGCCCGGCTGTGCAGGTAATTATGCGGATCGATCGCCATTTTCTCTTGATCGATTCGCGATGATTGCTGGTAAATATAAGAACTGACGATTTCTTTCATCAATCGTTTTGTACTCCAGTTCCAATCATGGGAAAATTGATAGGCAAGATATTCCAATAGTTCTGGATGGGTTGGATTAGCACCCTGAGTGCCAAAATCTTCCGGAGTACTAACTAATCCTTCTCCAAAAACATAAGCCCAAATTCTATTTACAATAACCCGCGGAGTTAAAGAATTGTGTTCGCTAACCAACCATTTGGCAAATGCCAGTCGATCTTTGACCTCCAGACCATTTGGGTTCAAAATCTTTGGTAAGGCCGGATCAACCTCCATCCCTTTTACCAGGTAGTTGCCTCGCTCAAATACATGGGTTTGCCTCTTTAAAAGTTCGCTCCGGGTTTTTAATAGAGGGGTCTTTGTCCCTTGACGATAGAGCTGGAGCAAACTATCCTGGGCCTCTCTAACACCTTGGGCCAGGGGCTGGTTTTGATATACGAGTTCAATTTCTGCCAAATCTACCACACCGGTACGAAAGTCACCTGATGTATTCACAAAGTGAAAAATGATATCATGAGTTCCGGACAAGTTATTCACAGGTGTGGAGTTCCAGTCCCAATCTTTTGATGCCGGTTCCAGCATCTGAGTCTGACAGACGGGCTTGCCATCAAGATTATCCAGATAGATATCGATACGGGCATCATCACCGCGGCAGAAGTAGTTATATCGGATATCGGTTAAATTATCCAGATTAATCCCGGAAAACACGAGGTAATACTTTTTATGTTTCTGGTTATTCGCATTGTATGCTGAGTTATTAAAACGGCCATTATTCTGGATTAAAACTTCTTGGAAGTCATCCGCAAAATCGCCAAAAAGCCGGGGGAAAATCAACTGTCTAATGGCTTCCTTATCAAGGTCGCTATCACTTGTTAAGTTATCATTGGGATTGAGCAACTTAATCTGTTTGGCGATCTCCTGCATTTTTGCCGTTGCCGAGTCACTGTGCTCCAGTAGGTAGGGATATTCGCTGTCAATATCGGCGTCCTGGGTATTGTTGAAATAAGCCAGAAGGTGATAGTAATCCTCATGTCGGAAAGGATCATAGGGATGCGCATGACACTGAACACAGGCAATTGTTGTGCCTTGCCAAACCTCAAGAGTAGTATTGACCCGGTCAATGACGGACAGCGTACGAAATTCTTCATCTTCGGTGCCACCTTCGGTATTTGTCATGGTGTTCCGGTGAAATGCTGTAGCTATTAGTTGTTCTTTAGTGGGATTAGGTAGTAGGTCTCCTGCCAGCTGCTCGATGGTAAATTGATCGAAAGGCATATCTTGATTAAAAGCATTGATCACCCAGTCCCGGAAACGCCAGATAGATCTTCCCATATCTTTTTCATATCCATTAGAGTCGGCATAGCGGGCCAAATCCAGCCAAAGAGCAGCCATGTGTTCTCCATAGTGAGGGCTTGCCAACAAAAGATCAATGATTTTGGATAAATTTTGTCTGTCGATCGTTTCACCAAGTCCCATTCGTAAAGAATCTAATTGGGGCGGAAGACCCGTCAGATCAAAGCTCAGCCGCCTTACCAGTGTGTGTAGATCCGCTGTCTCATTAGGCTTCAGATTTTTCTGCTCCATTTTCTCCAGGATGAATGCATCGATAGGATTATTTACCCATTCAGGAGAATCATTGCGAGGCACCCCAGGATTAACCAGCGGTCGATAAGCCCAGTGCTCATCAAATTTTGCTCCCTTACGGATCCATTTTTCCAGCAGACTGATTTCTGCTTCTGTTAGCAGGTCACCTTCCTGGGGCATCACGAGTTCAGGATCCGGATTCCTTAGCCGGGCAATCATTTCACTGGCTCCCGGTTTACCAGGGACAATAGCCGGCTTTCCCGACTCATTAATAGCCAGTGCATCTTCGGGAAAAAGTAGGCTAAAATCTCCCAAAGCACGAATGCCGCCATGACAACGAAGACATTTTTGGTTGAGAAGTGGCTTGATCTCGGCACTATAGCTGATTTCAGCATCATTGTGACAGGCTCCATGTAGCAGGAGAGAGATTAATGCCAACCAGTAGAAAGGTAAGAGTCTCATCTTAAGCCAAAATTTGTTTGATGACATTGCCATGTACATCAGTCAATCTAAATCTTCTGCCCTGATACTTGAAAGTCAATTCTTCATGATCGATTCCCAGTATATGCAGTAAAGTAGCTTGAAAATCATGAATATGCACGTGGTCGGATGCTACATGATATCCAAAATCATCAGTTGCTCCATATGACAACCCTGGTTTCGTGCCTCCACCTGCCATCCAAATCGAGAAGCATCGGGGGTGGTGATCACGACCAAAATTAGTGGTTGTTAATTTACCTTGGGAATAGTTAGTCCTACCGAACTCACCCCCCCAAATCACCAGTGTATCTTCAAGCATGCCCCGTTGTTTTAGGTCGGTGATTAAGGCGGCGGAGGCTTGATCGGTCTCTTTGCATTGTACCCGAATGGCATTAGGTAGGTTGCCATGCTGATCCCAACCCTGATGGTACAATTGAATGAACTTAACTCCCTTCTCTGCCAAACGTCGAGCCAAAAGACAATTGGCGGCATAGGTACCCGGTTTCCGGGAATCTTCACCGTACATATCATAGATATATTCCGGTTCTCCCGAAGTGTCCATAATTTCTGGCACAGAAGTTTGCATTCTATATGCCATTTCATATTGGGCAATCCTGGCCTGAATTTCGGGATCTTCAAATTGGTCATACTGTAAATTCTGCAGGTTTTTGAGCTGATCCAACTGGTCCCGACGAAGTTCGGCACCTACTCCGGGAGGATTATCAAGATAAAGCACTGGATTCTTTCCCGCCCTAAACTGAACACCCTGGTGCTCGGAAGGCAAAAATCCATTGCCCCAGGCACTTACGTTGAGATTTTGGGCTTCGAGACCAGCAGAAGAAAGGAGGACCACAAAAGAAGGCAGATTCTGGTTGGGACTGCCAAGGCCATAACTCCTCCAGGAGCCAATAGCTGGTCTACACACCTGAGTCGAACCCGTTTGCATAAATAAAACCGCTGGCTCATGGTTAATCGCTTCGGTGTACATACTTCGAACCACGCAGATATCATCAGCGATTTCTGCAATGTGAGGCACCAGACTACTAAACCAGCCTCCACTCTGGCCATATTGTTTGAAATCGAAATAGGAACCCACCAAAGGAAATTTGGACTGTGCAGCCAGCATGCCAGTAACCCGTTGATTGCCGCGCACGGAATCGGGGATTTCTTCTCCCCAGCGTTTTGTTAATTCGGGTTTATAGTCGAATAATTCCATCTGTGAAGGCCCTCCACTCTGAAATAGGTAAATGACCCTTTTGGCTTTGGGAAGGTGATGGAATTGGGAAAGAACTCCGCCAT
>JAGQWV010000062.1 GCA_020437045.1 Saprospiraceae bacterium
AATGGATGTTATCTTTGCTAAGATGCAAATTGTAGACAACATGAAAGGGACAATTGTTTTACATTTTTGGCAAAGTTTTATGATCCTGGTTTTTTTATGCCCGGTTACGTGGTTGGAAGCTCAATATGATCCGGTTGCCCTGGTAAATCCTTTGATGGGTACAGATTCGGATTTTAGCCTTTCCAATGGCAATACCTATCCGGCTATTGCTTTGCCCTGGGGTATGAATTTCTGGTCGCCACAGACTGCCCCCAATGGCGATGGTTGGATGTACGCCTATGATGCTTATCAGATACGTGGTTTTAAGCAAACACACCAACCTAGTCCTTGGATCAACGACTATGCCGCATTCTCTATCATGCCCGTTACAGGAAATCTGCGCTTTAGCGAAAAAGAACGGAAATCCTGGTTTAGTCATAAGACAGAAGAGGCTAGCCCTGATTACTATAGTGTTTATCTGGCGGATTATAATACCCGGGTAGAAATCTCTCCTACGGAACGTGCTGCCCAATTTCAAATTACGTTCCCTGAAACTGATTCCGCATTTATTGTCCTGGATGCTTTTGATATGGGATCTATGGTAGAAATAATTCCGGAACAACGAAAAATAATCGGGTATTGTCGCAATAACCATGGGGGAGTGCCAGATAATTTTCATAACTACTTTGTTTTGGTTTTTGATAAGGATTTTGACTACGTAAATACTTTTTCAGATTCCACATTGAATGGAAGCACCACCGCTGAAGCTGATCATGTCGGAGCGATAGTTGGATTTAGGACTGGAAAAAATGAGAAAGTAAAAATTAAAGTAGCATCATCATTTATCAGTCCGCAACAGGCATTGCTGAATTTGGAACAGGAAATAGGATCTGATTCTTTTGATGAAACCAGAGAAAAAGCGCACACCGTTTGGTCTAAAGAATTAGATCGCATTCGCATACATGCTTCCAACCGGGAGATCTTAAGAACTTTTTATTCTTGTCTCTATCGCGTCCTGCTTTTTCCCCGTAAATTTTATGAAATTGATGCCGATGGCCAGAAAGTGCACTACAGCCCCTATAATGGAAAAGTGCTGCCAGGTGTAATGTATACCGATAATGGGTTTTGGGATACCTTTCGTGCCGTGTTCCCGTTTTTGACCTTGATATATCCCTCTGTCAATAGTGAAATAATGCAGGGACTGGCTAACACGTATTTGGAGAGTGGTTGGTTGCCCGAGTGGGCTAGTCCCGGTCATCGTGATTGCATGATCGGTTCCAACTCTGCTTCAATTATTGCCGACTCCTATCTAAAAGGCATTGACGGTTACGATATTGAAACGCTTTATCAGGCTGTTCTTAAAAACACCCGGGAATCGGGTCCGCTCAGCTCCGTAGGCAGGTTGGGAGTAGATTATTATAATCAGTTGGGATATGTTCCCTACGATGTAGATATAAGGGAAAATGCGGCCAGGACATTGGAGTACGCTTATGCTGATTTTGCTATTTCTCGTTTGGCGGAGAAGCTAGGAAGACCCCAAAAGGAAATCAATCTTTTTAAAGACCGGTCTCGCAACTATCGGCTACTTTTTGATGAAGAGTCTGGTTTAATGCGAGGAAGGAATAAAGATGGGACTTTTGAAGCTGACTTTAACGCATTTAAGTGGGGAGATGCTTTTACCGAGGGTAATAGCTGGCATTATTCATGGTCCGTTTTTCATGATATGGAGGGGCTTATCCAATTAATCGGTGGTAAAGACCAATTTTGTAACAAATTGGATTCTGTATTTCTTTTGCCACCCGTATTCGATGATTCTTATTATGGTTTTGTCATTCATGAAATCAGGGAAATGCAAATCATGGGAATGGGACAGTACGCGCATGGCAATCAACCCATTCAACACATGGCCTATTTGTACAATTATGCCGGGCAGCCCTGGAAGTCACAATTTCATGTACGTCAAATAATGCAACAATTATATCACCCTGATCCAGATGGCTATTGTGGCGATGAAGACAATGGTCAAACATCCGCCTGGTATGTCTTTAGTGCTTTAGGCTTTTATCCAGTCTGTCCGGGCACTGAACAATATGTCATTGGCAGTCCGTTGATAGATGGGGCCACAATTACCTTTGAAAATGGTAATGAACTCAAGATACTCGTGGAAAATAATAGCCCGCTGCATCCTTTTATAAACTCGGTCACCTTTAATAATGAAGCTTATAATTTCAATTATTTCACCCACGACGATTTACAGAATGGCGGTACCATCAGAATCGAAATGGGTGAGCAACCAAATGAAACCAGAGGGACTACCGCAGAATCATACCCTTTTTCAATGACCAGGGCCAGGTAGAATGCAATGCTATCCTATAGTCTACGGTTGTCATTTGCATCACACCGTAGCAAGGAGGATTCAATCTCAGTCCCCACCCCTGCCAGACGTAGTTTCTGTGACGGTATCAAAACCGGCTCTCTGGACTCACTAAGTCAGGAAAAGTTGAATACAGACCGGTGATCAAAAACAATCCCCTTTTTCGGATTCTCAAGCAACAATAAACCTGGAATATAGGTATTAGGATTTTGTCATGCCTGTGCCGACATCAATCGTCGGGGAGAGGCAGAGGAGCAACCTGCCTTCCGTACAAGACGTTGGCAGGTTAAATGAATTCCAGCTATTTGGGGGCGCCATTTGTGATCCAGCAATTGATGTTCTGGATATTGTCAGCGGAAAGGGGTGTACTGCCTGCAGGCGGCATTGCTTTTGAAACAACTCTCGATTGTATCAGCGATCGAAGCGAGAAGATGTTATCATAAGTGGTGAAGTTTGGAAGACTGGCATTGCCTCCATGACAGCTGGGAAGGGCACAGTTACCATCAATAATGGCCTTGATCCCAGTGTCGTACGTGATATCAATACTGTCACATACATCATTGTTTTCCATGGTATCTCCATTATCTTTTGAACAAGAGATGATAGAAACCAAAGAAGATACGGCAATTAGCAGAAGTAATTTTTTCATAGATACTTAAATATTAAAAATGAAGCTAACGTGATTTTTGCTGCAAGGATAACGAAAGGATTGTTCATGTCCTATATATCCTATCTCCCTAAAACTGCCAAATGAGGGCAAATTATATCCCGAATGGTTTTAAATTATGGATGAATGGGAGGATTATGAATAGAGAATCATCCGAATGCAGAATGACGAACTGTCAATTTAGGATGTCGAACGGAATATTCGCCCAACAGCCACCCAATAAATGTGGCAATCCCTTAACCTGTTGAATCCGCGATTTAGACCA
>JAGQWV010000063.1 GCA_020437045.1 Saprospiraceae bacterium
GAAAACATGTCTTTTGTGAAAAGCCGGTTGCCGTAGATGCACCTGGAATCCGGCACGTAATTGAGACCGCTAAAATGGCCAAGCAAAAGGGACTTGCCCTAATGTCTGGTTTTTGCTGGAGACACGACGATCCTAAGAACGCTACATACAGTCGACTGCTGGATGGCGCTATCGGTGATATAGATGCCGTTTACAACACCTACAATACCGGCGCATTGTGGTATCGGGAACCACAACCAGGTTGGAGCAAATTTGAAACAACTATGAGAAATTGGTTGTATTACAATTGGCTTTCAGGTGATCATATTACCGAACAGGCAGTGCACAGCCTCGATTTGATGTCATGGGCATTTGGAGATGTGCTCCCGGTTAGTGCAACGGGTACCGGTGGACGTCAAAGCAGAACCGAAGAACAATTTGGAAATGTATATGACCATTTTGCCATCGTATTTGATTATCCGGACGGTAAAAAAGGTTTTCACTTTAGCCGACAGCAAAAGAATTGCAGTCGTGCTTATGGAGTTGATATGCTAGGTACCAAAGGAAGATGTAATATCCATGTGTCGAATAATCATGAAATCATGGGTAAGAAACACTGGAAGTGGGAAGATGAGAAGAAAGAGCGCAATGATATGTATCAGACAGAACACAACGAGCTCTTTGCCTCCATTCGTGCCGGCAATCCTTTCAATGACGGGATTCGTGCAGCACATAGCACCATGTTAGCAATTTGGGGCCGAATGGTAGCCTATACTGGTGAAACCATCACCTGGGAGGAAGCCTTAAACTCGAATGAGACCCTGGGCCCAGCCTTGGAAGATTACAGCTGGAATCTAAATTGGCCTCTAAAAGAAGTAGCCCAGCCCGGTATTACCAAATTTGCTTAACGGACACGGATTAATTAATAGATGAATAGAAGAAAGTTTATTCAGCATTCAGCTATGGCATCACTAGCTGTCTCAGCCAGTCCTTTGTTTGGATCTGCTTCATCTCCGCTCAACAAGAAGAGTCTGAAGTTTGGAATGATCAAGGAAGATATTTCCTTACTTGACAAATTTAAGTTAGTCAAAGAATTAGGTTTTGATGGAGTAGAACTGGATAGTCCGAATGACCTTAACGAGAAGGACATTCTCATGGCCAGAGATAAATCGGGTATCATGCTACCAGGAGTTATAAATTCCATTCACTGGAAATCTCCGCTTTCTGATCCGGATCCCGCGGTCAGAAAAATTTGTACCGATTCGATGATCGATGCCCTAAACAAATGCAAGCTGTACGGAGGTACCACAGTACTGCTGGTACCTGCCGTAGTCAATAAAGATGTTTCCTATGCAGATGCCTGGAAGCGATCGGTAGAAGAAATAAAGAAAATACTTCCCGAGGCACACAAGACAGGTATCAAAATCGCTATTGAAAATGTCTGGAACAATTTTTTACTAAGTCCAATGGAGGCTGCGCATTACATCGATCAATTTGACAGTGATCATATTGGTTGGTATATGGACGTTGGTAATATCGTCCGCTATGGGTGGCCTGAACAATGGATTAGCACATTAGGGCCAAGAATTCTCAAAGTGGATGTGAAAGAGTATAGCAGAAAGAAACAACAGGAAGAAGGCATCTGGAAAGGTTTTTCGGTAGAGATCGGTGATGGAGACTGTGATTGGGCGAACGTAAATAAAGCCCTGAAGGATATTGGCTATTCCGGATGGGGTTCTGCTGAAGTGCCTGGTGGCGATCGTGCACGGTTGGAAGAAATTTCACAACGCATGGATGCTATCTTCGCACTGTAAACTTCTTTTTCCGTTGAAAAAATTCGAAAATAGGGGCAATCATGAATGTGATTGCCCCTATTTTTTATATTTTTTGGTTTTTAGAAATTAATCTAATGCGTAAAGAATCTATTGAGGAGCACTATCAGATCAATGAGAAGTACATCCCGGAGCTCTACCTGCTGCAAGTAGAAATGGTAAAACTTCAGAAATTTATCAGCGAAAACAAACTCCGATTACTGATTATTTTTGAAGGACGTGATACCGCTGGCAAAGGTTCCGCAATTTTTCGATTTACTCAATTTCTGAATCCTCGCGAATATCGCGTCGTAGCCCTTGGCAAACCATCAGAAAATCAGCGAGGGCAGTGGTATTTCCAGCGTTATCTTAAAGAACTCCCCAATGCAGGTGAGATCGTATTTTTCGATCGCAGCTGGTATAACCGGGGAGTCGTCGAACCGGTTATGGGATTTTGCACAGAAGATCAATACAGGCTTTTTATGAAGCAGGTAAATCAGGTGGAAAAGATGCTGGTCGATGACGGTATTCTCATTGTTAAATTCTGGTTCAGTATAGAGTATGACATGCAGGCAGAACGTATACAGGAGCGACTGATGAGTCCCTTAAAAAAATGGAAAGTGAGTCCAGTGGACCTGGCCGCTCAGGAAAAATGGGATGAGTTTACCCACTATAAATTGGAGATTTTCAACAAAACTCACACCCTAGATTGTCCCTGGATGATCATTAAGTGTGATGAAAGGGAATATGCAAGAATACAGGCGATGCGTTACATCCTTTCTCTAATCAATTATGATGATAAATCAGCTGCAATCGAGCCACCGGATGAGCACTACATCTTTCCTTTTCATCCTTATTAATCAAAGATCTTTCTTAAGATAAAGGTCTGGAAACAGTGCCTTCGTCCCCCTATCCCATATCATCAAATAATTCTTTATTCTAAACAAAAACTAAATTTCAGCACGCATGCATTTTGATCGCCGTTCCTTCATCAGATCTACGAGTCTCGGTCTTGGTTCTTTAGCTCTTCCAAAGGATATATTTTCAATAACAGGCCAAACCGAAAAAAAATTAGGCATTGCACTCGTGGGATTGGGTAGCTATTCCGCTGGACGTTTAGCACCGGCACTCCAGGAAACCGAATATATTAAGCTAACCGGTATCGTGACAGGTACCCCGGAAAAAGCAAAGGACTGGGCGGAAAAATATCATATCAAAACCGAAAATATTTATACCTATGAAAATTACGATTCAATCAAAGATAATCCGGAGATTGACGTCGTCTACATAGTATTGCCCAATGGGATGCATGCAGAATATACCATCCGAGGAGCCCAGGCTGGAAAACATGTCATTTGTGAAAAGCCCATGGCAAATTCAGTCAGAGAATGTGAAGAAATGATTGCTGCTTGCAAAAAGGCTGGTGTAAAATTACAAATTGGCTACCGACTGCTATATGAACCCAACAATATGGAAATGGAACGCATATGCAGAGAAAAAGAATACGGTGATATCCGGGCCGTCGAAAGTAGTAATGCCTTTTACGCGCGGGATGATTGGGACAACTGGCGCTTTCATCACGAGCTGGCCGGAGGAGGTCCCCTCATGGATATGGGCGTATACTCAATTCATGGAGTGCGGCATGCTATGGGCTCAGAACCGGTAGCAATTACGGCCCAGTCGTTTAATACCCGGAAAGAAAAATTCACCGATATCGAAGAAACACTTTATTGGCAAATGTACTTCGATAGTGGTGTTGTTGCCAATTGTATGACCAGTTATTCCGCACGAGCAGGACATCTGCAAGTGCACACGGACCAGGCCAGTTATCGATTGGAACCCGCCTTTGGTTATGGTCCATTAAAGCTGATGGTAAAAGGAGAAGAAGTCAAAATACCTCATACCAACCACCAGGCAGTACAAATGGATGCTTTTGCCAGAAATATTTTGGACAATACCGAAGTCGTTGCCAGTGGAACGGAAGGATTAAACGACCTGAAGGTTATTGAAGCTATTTATAAGGCAGCCAAGAGTGGTGAAAAAGTTATGGTTTAATTATTCGTCAATTTTATCACAAACCCACCACCTTTTTTCATTGTGACTTTCAACTGCGAATGGGGATTAACTTCTTCGGTTCGGACCTGATAGTCACCCGCGGTCCGGTTGGCATTAATACCGTCCATAAATAGCGTTGCCTGAAATTTCTTTTGAATGAGCTCAGTAAGGTCAATGGCTATCTCTCTCTCATTCCAGTTATTCAGTCCTCCTATATACCAATCCATTCCTTTTCTCCGGGCAACTACCACATATTCTCCCAATACCCCATCTAAAACTTTCGTCTCATCCCAGGTAGTGGGAACACTGGACAACAGCTGTAAGATTTCGGGGT
>JAGQWV010000064.1 GCA_020437045.1 Saprospiraceae bacterium
TTAATTTTCCCTTCACATTTTTCTGTGTAAAATTGAAAGTACTAGTTTTTCAGGAAGCTACTGCTAAATAAATCTCCCTTATTTTCAATCTGAATCAAATAGTTTCCGGCCGGATATTCATGAACATCAATCTGAAAAGAAGCTGATCCCTGAACACTCCTCCGAAAGGTTCTGATACCATCAAGTGTATAAATGGAAAGAATAAAATTTTCGTTTGAGGGCAATGCAATCTGAAGCAAATCGGTTACTGGGTTTGGAAATATATTTACTAATAAATCGCCTGTTTCAAATGTCAGCGTACTTTGTGCTTCTGTGACAATCCGATCAACGCAGAAATAGGCTGGAGTATTCATACCAAACACTCCGACATCGCTAGAGCTCAAACTTATCGATAGACTATCCATTTGTCCAAAGGACGATAGATCAATGTATACCCAGTCATCAACTATATAATCCTCAGCGGAGTTTTCAAAACGAAAATCGGCAAGATAAAAATCGATACTATCTTCGGAAATCAATCCATCCTGGTATTTTCGAAAAGTCATTCGGAAAAAATCAGGATCAGATCCGGAAACCCCGCCAAATTTCTTGGAAAATGCATCTCCATCCCTCATACTTAAATACGGATAAGTGGCATTAGAAACGTATATCCCTTCCAGCGTTTCTGATTGGTCCTGCAAGTGAATCACAATCGGATCAAAAGCATAACCAACGGCATATACCTTTGAATTTTCGGCACCTCCACCGGCAATAGTAGCATATTGATTTTGAAACCCCGGCGTGAGTGAGTCGCGGACCGTCGACAAAGCCCAGCCGGTCCATGCATCAAAATCGGCACTGTAACTATTAGGCAAATAAATACCACCACTTGCAAAGCCACCCTCACCATTACTACCGTTGTCATAAGCATCCTCCGGCAAATTAAATTCTTCAAAATCTGCAATAACCTGTCCTTCTAAGCAGAAGGAAAAAACCAATAGATTAAGTAATAAGACTACTTTCATTTTATTTATTTTTTTTACTAAAATCAATTCTCACTCCACCAGTAAAATTTCTACCTGGCATAGCTCGATTTTCAATTATTTGATACTGTTTATTAAATAAATTATCCAAACGGAAATACCAATCTACTCCTCGGTCAAATACGCCGAATTTCCCACTTAAATCTAATCCAGCCAGTTGATATGAAGCTATATCAGCATTAATGCCTTTATAACCCCCCACCAGTAAATGTGTGTAAGCAAAATTCCATCTCTTCAAATTCAGGAAAATACGAATAGCGCCATGATGTCCGGGGGTATAGAGTAACTGATCTCCCGCCTGGATCAATGGTTGCTGAACCGCAATTTCATTAGTAGACTTTTGCCAGGAAGCATTTATCCTGGTCCCGACTGTATAACCGGTTTCTGGTAATTTATAAGAAAATACCAAATTAGTCTCCAGGCCTCTACTCCAAACTCTGGTAATATTTCCAGGAGAAAAAAATGACTCATTTTTTGCTCTGGTCCAAATAATCCAATTATCTATTCTTCGATTAAATCCGGTTAATTCAAATTCCCAGGGCAACGTAACATTATCATTTTCAAATTGAAATCCCAGCTCTTCACTCCATCCATTCTCGGGTGCAAGATTTACATTACCACCAGGAATCCAATACCGATCATTTAATGTCGGCAATCTAAAATCTCTTGAGATTTTACCTTTCGCTTTCAGATTTTTAAATATTGGATATTGAAAGGCCAGGGATGGTACAAATGGCACCAGTTGTTGTGCCCATTGTTGGCGCATGGAGGTAATTAATTCTAATTTGCCAACCTGAAAAAAAGTGCTGGCAAAAATAGCATGCTGGCGATCAAATACCCTATTTAGATAAGCGGGAGTTCGGGCGCTGGTCAGAGAATGGGTGGTACCTATGGATATTTTAATCCAAGATGCGAGGCGTAAGTCCTTGCTGTAGTCAATAAAAAAAGTAGAAAATGAGTTGGGGCTGAACAGATCTTGTTGTGGATCGAGATAATTGTTTTTCTCGTCAAAATAGGCAAACCGTAACTGATCGATACTTTTGGATTTTACGACCTTATAGATCATTTGTATTCGTGTAGACCAATCCTCCTGAGAGGCCTTACTGACCGATTGTGTCAAAAGCGGAGGAATTTGTCGATCAGTTTGTTGCAGCCAAAGATGTATGTCTAAATTTCTGTTATTATTAAAAGAATACTGAAAAGATTGCAAAAGGGCTTTCTGATTCACTTTTGCATTTTCCTGAAGCTGCCAATTGCTCCCTTTAAAGGGTTGATAGGAAAAATCATTCCTGGCACTTTGATAAAGAATACGGGTAGTGCTACGAAGTTTGTGGTTTCCAAAATTGATCCGGATATTTTGAGACTGGTGAGCGAAGCTGCCGATTTCCGATTTGATTACCACTCCATTGGTTGGATTTAATTCGTTATTCAAGGTGATGGTACCAGATACCGCTCCGCTACCCCACAGAGCACTGCTGCCACCCGGGTGAATCGCCAGGTCTTCCAATAATGAGAGGGGTAATAAAGCAAAATCTAACTGCCCGAGGGTTGGACTGGCTAGAGGCAAGCCATTCCACAAAACCAGGGTGTGAGAAGCATTTCCTCCCCGGAAAGAAGACGTGGCCAATCCTCCCAGACCATATGATTTGACAAACAGCAATCCACTTTCAGCAGCCAGTTGAGCGACATCCCCCACCGGCAGATATCCGGACTCCTTCAGACCATAGATTATAGTCTTGCTGCCAACTTCCGATTGGCGCAAAGGTTTTTCGAGGACCACAATCGAATCAAAGTTCAGAATGGTATCCACCTGAGCAAATACCGGTTGGAAAAGCATAAAACACCCGACAACGAATCCTATTCTCAAGATCAAAAGTATACCGAAGAATAAAGCAGACGAGACAGGATTTGATCCAGCCAATAGACCACAACATCCCATCTTCATCAGACTTAATCCCCGAAGTCAAATGAAAAAAACAATAATGGCAGGTCTTCTGGCTTACTCTTCCTGTCCGTACGCCTTCCCAATTCTTCCGAATCAGTGACATTTTGTACGTCAGGGTTTCAGATGAGCTTACAGCAGCGGAGTCTGCTCCGGATTTTCACCGGATTCCCTATTATGGCCAATAGATGACTTTCTATCAGCACACCATGAGGCGAAGATAGTGAATACTTTGGTTTGGTTGTGGGTTTGGATGCATAGGTCCAGGGGTGACTTACTCAACCCACCCACACGCAACCCCACACCTAAACTCCAGTACTCACGGTGCTGGATTACTGATTACTTTGTGAATAGCCTCTATATCGGCAAGCATTTCCGGAGTTAAATCAACATCGATACTATCGATATTTTCCTTCAACTGCTCCATCGTAGTGGCACCGATTATATTGCTGGTTAAAAAAGGCCGGGTATTGATAAACGCCAACGCCATTTGCGTGGCACTGACTCCATACTTTTTCGCAATCTCCAGATATTTGGCCGTAGCCTTCCAGGCCATCTCCCCATTGTATCTCGACATTTGCTTATACTGGTTGATCCGGTCATTTGGGGTATCCCTTTTTTCATGAAACTTTCCAGAGAGTAAGCCAAATGCCAGGGGAGAATAAGCCAGCAAGCCAGCATTTTCCCGGATAGAAATCTCCGCCAAGCCCACTTCATAACTCCGATTTAACAAATTATAGGGATTTTGAACGCTCACCAGGCGCGGCAAATTCAACTGCTCCGCAAGATAAATGCAACGCATGGTGGCCCAGGGAGTCTCATTGGATAACCCCCAATATTTTATTTTTCCCTCTTTAACCAATTCGTCAATTCCTCTTAGCACTTCCGCAAAATTTTCCTCCCAAGGATCATTAGGATCATGTGTATATCCTAATCTTCCAAAGAAGTTTGTTTTCCGCTCCGGCGTATGCAGTTGATATAGATCGATGTAGTCCGTCTGCAATCTTTTTAGGCTCAATTCAACCGCCTCTTTGAGAATTTCCCGTTTAAAATTTATTTCCGGACGAACCCAAGCCGCTCCATTTCCCGGACCAACTACTTTGGAGGCCAGGATTATTTTATCCCGATTACCCGTCTTATGTAACCAGCTTCCGATATATTTTTCGGTTAAACCCTGTGTTTCCGGTTTAATCGGCACCGCATATAATTCAGCTGTATCGAAAAAATTAATCTGCCTTTCCAGGGCGTAGTCCATTTGACTGTGAGCTTCTGCCTCAGAATTTTGTTCTCCCCAGGTCATAGAACCCAAACAAATCTTACTGACTTTGACACCGGTATTGCCAAGGACACTGTATTTCATACTTTAGCGGTTTAGTTTTTGTGCAATTATCAAAAATAGGATGTGTACCCTAAGATTAATTTCTAAAAAGAGTCGAAAATAATTAAAATTCTCTTGGCACCTCCTGCTGTAACCTTTGAAGATGATGGAAGAGTCTGACTGGAAAACGCTAAACAGATCCGTAGTTTATGAAAATCCCTGGATTAAAGTAGAGCATCGCAATGTCATCAATCCCTCGGGAAATCCGGGAATTTATGGCACCGTACATTATAAAAATGTGGCTATTGCCGTGCTGCCTATCGATCAGGAGGGAAACACCTACCTGGTGGGTCAGTATCGCTATGTTTTATCGCAATACAGTTGGGAGATCCCTGAGGGAGGATGTCCGGGACATGAGAACCCTCTCTTTGCAGCTAAACGCGAACTAAAGGAAGAAACCGGTCTGGAAGCAAAAATATGGACTCCCATCCTGCAAATGGATCTTTCAAATTCGGTATCTGATGAACACAGCATCAGTTATATTGCCCGGGATCTTACCAATGGATCTGCGCGGCCTGAAGAAACCGAAAATCTCCAGGTAAAAAAAGTGCATTTCAACGAATTACTTGAAATGGTGCTCCGCAATGAAGTACGCGATGCGCTGACCATTGCCACAGTGCTGAGAGCCAAATTATATCTGGACGATTTGGGGATTGACGATTTTTGAATTACGATTTGTATGGACGATTTGAATCTTGACTTTGCGGAGTATAAAAAAGTGAGCAGATCTGCAACCAATCTCCAATTGCCTCGTCCATATTTCTAAATAGAAATCCACAATTATTGTCAGTATGCTAGTCAACTACCTTAAAATCAGTCTTCGAAATCTGAGGAAACACAAGCTTTTTAGTCTCACTAATATCATTGGTTTATCGATTGGCGTGTTATGTTGCTTATTGATCATGATGTATGTACAACATGAGATGAGCTATGAAGAGTGGAATCCTAAGGCTGAGCGAATTGTCCGGCCCTATGGAGATATAAATTTTGGCGGCAACTTAATGCGAATGGCAGTAACCGGTGCGATTATCGCTCCGGAGTCTGCAGAGGTGATTCCGGAAATTGAAGACTGGTGCAGAATTCGTGATTATGGATCTTTTTTGGTTCGGGAAGAAAATACCAATCAAGTAAATATACAGGTAGAAGATGTATTAAGTGTAGACAGTAGTTTTTTTAATTTATTCCCTTTACCAATGGTGGAAGGAGATCCCCAACGGTGCTTGCAGGAACCCAACACATTGGTTATTTCTGAAGATTTGGCTAACAAATTATTTGGAGGCACTAAAAGTGTGGTGGGGAAAAATTTACTATTGAGTGACCGGGATTCCTGGACCATTACCGGAATTTACAAAGACATCCCCAGGAATACTCATTTTAAAGCAGATATATTAAGATCTCTAAATGGTAATGAAGAGATTGCAAATTCTCCTCCTTTCTGGGCAGCCAACAACAATTTTCACAGTTATCTTTTATTACGAGAAGGGACCGACTTCCAAAAATTCCAGAAAAAATTTGAGACTCTGGCCAGAGAGAAAGTGAGTATTACCGCAAGGACTTTATTAGGAATGTCTCTGGAGGATTTCGAAAAAACAGGACAACATGCCCGATATCTGGTGCAGCAGATGAAAGATATACATCTTAAATCGAATCTACAAGTAGAACTTGAAGCTAATGGAGACATACGATATATCTGGATATTTTCCTTTGTGGCCCTTTTCGTACTAATGATTGCCTGTATCAATTTTATGAATCTGACAACAGCAAAATCTGTACAGCGTACAAAAGAAATTGCCGTGAGAAAAGTTTTGGGTAGTAAGCGTAAACAGCTTATCAATCAATTTCTCAGCGAAGCCATGGTCATGACCTTTTTGGCATTCGTACTAGCATTTTTAATTGCCTGGATCATTAAACCCTCGTACTTACATATTACCGGTGTGGCCTTGAATCTTCCCTGGAGCGATCCTTTATTTTTATTAATCATTATCGGAAGTGTAATTTTAGTAGGTCTCATGGCTGGAAGTTATCCTGCATTTTTTCTTTCTGCCTATAAACCATTAGATATTATCCGGGGTAGCGCAACCGGAGGTAAAGCGAGCAGAGACCAATCATTGCGCAACATATTAGTGGTCTTTCAATTTACAGTAGCCACGGCACTGATTATTGGATCTTTTGTGATTTATCAGCAGCTCCAATTTATGCAGCATAAAAAACTGGGATTTAAACAGGAACAAATACTCGTAGTCGATAATACTTATACGCTGGGAAATAATATCGAAAGTTTCAAAAAAGAAATATTGCAAGACCCCATGGTTAAATCGGTTAGTATATCGTCGTATCTTCCTATCCCCTCCTCGCGGTCCAATTCGACCTATTCCAAGGGAAGAGAACTCAGGGAAGATTTAGCCATCAATATGGCTGAATGGAGAGTCGATTATGACTATGCCAATACCTATGATTTAAAATTAAAAGAAGGTCGATTTTTTGATGAAGCCTACGGGCAGGACAGTAATGCCGTTGTGCTGAATGAGGCAGCTATAAGAATTTTGGGATTTGAACAGCCCATTGGTATGAAGATTTATGGCGCCCATGATGTACAGGGAAAACCTACTCCAGATGATTACAAAGAATACACGATCATCGGTGTACTGCAAGATTTTCACTATGAGAGCTTGCGCCAAGAAATTGGAGCGCTGGGCATGTTTTTGGGAAGATCTACCGGAAAAGTATCTGTTGCCTTCCAATCTGAGAGTACGGATAGAATAATTTCCCAGCTGGAAAATATTTGGCAGAAAATGGCGCCTAAACAACCTTTCTCCTACCGCTTTGTGGATGAGACATTTGGAAAAATGTATGAAGCTGAAAAAAGAGTAGGTACCATTACCTTGATTTTTGCCACGCTGGCCATTTTAGTCTCGTGCCTCGGCCTATTCGGACTTTCTACTTTTGTGGTAGAACAGCGTTCCAAAGAAATCGGCATCCGAAAAGTTCTCGGCGCTTCGGTATCTAATATTGTTGCCCTCCTTTCCCGACAATTTCTGATACTCGTAGGGCTGGGCATCATCATCGCCATCCCACTAACCTGGTATTTTATATCCGGTTGGTTGGAAAATTTTGCCTATCGCATCTCCATTCGATGGACTGTACTTTTGGTTGCTGCGATCTTATCCCTCCTGATTGCCTTCTTCACCGTTGGATCACAGAGTTTGAAGGCGGCTATCCGCAACCCAGTGAAAGCATTGAGGAGTGAGTAACTCAAATTTTTGTGGGTATATGAAATACACTTCACCAAGACCAGATAGCCAGATATAGTTTTTTCGAAGTATCTCACATTAATGGT
>JAGQWV010000065.1:0-10575 GCA_020437045.1 Saprospiraceae bacterium
TACGCCCAGGGCTATCACGGTATTTCTTTTCTTATCGAGGGCAAAATGATAAGCACCAGAGACTAATAATCCTCCGGTGGTGATTGTACCTCTTAAAGAAGAAGTCGAGTTGTCAAAAGGCAAATATTCCGATTCTGCCTCGTCCGAGAAAAAATTTAAGCCCACACCAATCCAATCCTGTTTGCGAAAGCCTTTCATAATCGGGCTATCTGCATAAAATGACGGTGTATTATAAGCGCTACCCCACTGATCGCGATACAGACCTCCCACCCTGACAGAACCATAGAATGCTCCAGTCATGGCTGGGTTATAGGTGAGTGGAGCCATATTAAATTGAGTAAAATGTATGTCCTGGCTATACAAAAAGCCGCTGCCTATCGTTAGCAAGACCAATTGAATGATTCTTAATCTGAATGTCATAAATTGGTACAATTAATTCAATAGTGGATATTGATATGGTTAATTACTGCAATATTACTGGACGCCGGGTATAAATTCAAAAATACCGATTATTATTTAGAACGACAGCTATTTAAATTATTGTTATTGTTAAAGCGTTTTGTATCATATAGGTTTGTTAATTTCCTTATAGTGAGAGACTTTGCTGGAACTGCGCAGGGTTCCTTTTATGGATTTTGGCTGGAGATAAACCGGCATGGAGAGCCGTCAAAAACTAAGTTTGCTATACAATACGGTACAGAATTCCCATCCATTAGAAAGCAAAAATTCGCCATTTTTAGGCTCTTCCTTCTACTGTCCAGTTTTCTGATCGCCGGCCCATGTATCGCTCAGGACTATCTGATACCCAGTGACACCTTTAGCAGCTCCAGATTTCTTACCCTGGCTGCCGGAGGATCTATCCTATATGGAGGAACAGTAGTCGGATTGAATGAAGCATGGTACAAAGGATTTGATCGAACCCCTTTTCATTTCTTCAATGACTGGCAGGAGTGGAATAATATGGATAAGATGGGACATCTTTATACCGCCTACTTTGAAACAGAACTCAGTTATCGTGGTGCCAGGTGGACGGGCATTAAAGATCCCGGAGCCATTTGGCTGGCAGCCGGTCTTGGCATACTCTTCCAGAGCACCATTGAGTTCTTTGATGCGCATAGTGCCCGATGGGGATTCTCCATATATGACATGACCTACAATCTATCCGGCACAGCATTATTTACCATACAACAGCTTTCCTGGCGCGATCAGCGAATCAGGATGAAAATATCTTCGTGGCCCAGAAAATATTCCACTGCACCGCTCTTTTCAGATAACTCGCCGGAGACCAGCACGCTAAGGTCCAGAGCAACCGCTCTTTTTGGCGATGGTTACCTGGAGCGGTACTTAAAAGATTATAATGCGCAAACGGTTTGGGTATCGGTAAATTTGCATTCGTTTACTGCATCGACAAAGGTTCCACGTTGGTTTAATCTGGCTCTGGGCTTCGGCTCGGAAAATCTATTCGGCGGATTTACCAATAACTGGACAGAAGGTGAGGCAAACTTTAGCCTCAGTCAGGACTACAAACGTTACCGGCAATGGTATTTATCGCCCGACATTGACTTCCGGAAAATCAAGACGGATAGTCCGGTGTTGAAGACCCTCTTTAATCTGATTAATGTTTTTAAAATTCCCGCTCCGGCTATCGAGTATAATGCTAATGGAAAATGGAGATGGCACTGGTTGCACTTGTAGATTAAGATAAGCAGCCGGATCAATAAACTGCTTTTACAATTCTTCGTATAGTATCGATATCACCCATAGTATAATAATGGAGACATGGTACTCCCGCTTCTTTCAAACCCTTTGATTGAGCAATACACCATTCGATTCCCAATTCCTTGGCGTCTTTTTCATTCTTTATCTTTTCCGCTTCCCTAACCAGTTCATCAGGCATATTGATATAAAACATCCGGGGAAGGGATTTCAATTGATACAATTTAGTCAGTGGCTTTAGGCCCGGAACAATGGGCACATTTATTCCCTCCGCATGACAAGCTTTTACGTAATCAAAATACTTTTGATTATCGAAGAACATCTGGGTCACAATATAGTTAGCCCCCGCATCGATCTTCTCCTTGGTATGGCGAAGATCGGTTTGAAAGTTTGGAGCCTCAAAATGCTTTTCCGGATAACCAGCAATGCCAATGCAAAAATTGGTTTGGGCCCCATTTTCAATATTAGAATCCAGGTATTGACCGCGATTCATGGCATCAATCTGCTTCACCAAATCGAACGCATAACTATGTCCGCCTTCTTCAGGAATAAACCTGCCATCAAATTGCCGGGCGTCACCCCGTATGGCCAGTACATTATTGATGTTTAAGAAATTAAGATCAATAAGGGCATTCTCAGTATCTTCCTTGGTAAATCCACCACAAATTAGATGCGGGACCGCATCCACCCCGTAGCGATGCATAATGGCGGCACAAATACCCACGGTGCCCGGTCGCTTCCGGATCGATGTTTTTTCATAATATCCATTGGGGCTTTTTTGATAAACGTACTCCTCACGATGGTAGGTGACATCAATAAAGGGAGGATTAAATTCCATCAGTGGATCCAATACATCAAAGATCGATTGCATCTTTCCACCTTTGAGCGGGGGTAGTACTTCAAAGCTAATTAAGGTCTTATCTTCGGCTTTAGCAAAGTATTCGATTACTTTCATGCAGGTGGCTCCTTATTTGATAAAAGGCTGCAAATTTAAGCAATATATTAAAGCAATGACATAATGATCTTGGCATTTCGGCTTAGTGGAAGCCCTATTATTAAACTAAAAGTCTATTTGGTTTTACGCTTTCGGAAGTCACCATTCTTCCATGCTTTAAAAAACTTAGACCAGGCAATGGGATTTAGGAGATTGATCGGTTTAGCCTGTCCAAAGGAATAGTAAGAGTCTGCTTGTCTCCTCAGGTATATGCTACCGGTCTCCACTCCATCGGCCGGCAAATTCTTTCGCAGCTGTTCCATTGTTGCCGCAGCAAGATTAGCTTCCGCCCGATCCTGCAGATCATCTGGCACTTCCAGGGCCAAAAACTCTTGTTTAAAATGCTCACGACTGGGCCAGGGAAAAATCTGAACCATGGGTAAATTAATGGTATCCTGACTCATCATCTGGATGATGGTATATCGATTCGTACTGAGGGTATCAGGTATTTCGAATTTAACGGTCTCAAAACCAATGGCGGAGAAAATAATGGCATCACCTTCTTCAGCTACGATCGAGAAGAAGCCATCCAAATCCGTATAGGTACCCCGACCCGATTTTTCGACCAGAACGTTGGCCAACTGTACCGGAATGATATCGCCATCTTCGACGGTAAACAAGGTTCCGGAAAATTGGACAACCTCATTATCATGCTGGGTCGAATCCATTTGTTCCTGGGCGGAAATCGACCCGCTCAGAAGTAGTAATAGAAGAGCGCTGAAAAATAACCTGAACATCCGGAGGAATTTTAATTTGAAGGTACAAAAATCTTATAATGCTTAACGGCATTCTCCTCTGCATTACCCCTGACTATACCAGCTTTAACGCACCTTTAACCTTTTATATCTGGATTCCGAAATACCTACGATCTCCCCTTTAAGGCAAATTCCAAAACGTCTTCCATCTTCTTAACGTAATGAAATTTCAGATCTCCCAGAAATTCCGGATTGATCTCCAGCACATGCTTCTCATTGTCAGCACACAATAGTATTTCCTTCATTCCTGCTCTTTTGGCTGCCAATACTTTTTCTTTAATTCCTCCTACCGGCAAGACTCTGCCTCGCAAGGTGATTTCTCCGGTCATAGCCAGGTACGGCTTCACTTTCTTGCCAGTAAAAGCGGAGGTTAAGGCCGTCAGCATAGTAACACCGGCAGAAGGTCCATCTTTCGGTATAGCTCCTTCGGGCACATGGATGTGAATGTCCGTTTTATTAAACTTGGTATCGTCAATCCCCAATTCTTTAACATGCGCCTTGATAAAACTCAATGCAGTCGTGGCCGATTCTTTCATCACATCTCCCAGATTTCCTGTCAAAGTCAGCTTACCTGTGCCTTCACTAAGACTCACCTCGATAAATAATATCTCACCTCCGACACTGGTCCAGGCCAGGCCAACAGCTACTCCTGGTACCCGCGATTCTGTGTAGAGATCCCTATTAAACCGGGCCGGACCCAAGATGGCAGGAAGGTCTGCAGCATTGATGGTCACGGATTTCACTTCATCCATGGCAATCAGTTTTGCGGCATGACGCATAAGCCCGGCAATTCTGCGGCTTAGACTTCTCACTCCAGATTCCCTGGTATAATCATGGATCAATTGTTTTAAGGCAGTGGCCCGAATGGCAATCTGATTTGCCTTTAATCCATGTTCTTTTCGAAGCAGAGGTATCAAATGTCTTTTAGCAATTTCAACTTTCTCCTCCAGAGAATATCCGCTTATTTCAATAATCTCCATCCGGTCAAGTAATGCTGGCTGAATACCGGACAATGAATTGGCAGTGGCAACAAACATCACTTTTGATAAATCATATTCCAACTCCAGATAGTTGTCATAAAAAGTGGCATTCTGTTCCGGATCGAGAACCTCCAAGAGCGCAGATGAGGGATCCCCTCGAAAATCTTTACCCACTTTATCTATTTCATCGAGTATAAACACCGGATTGGAAGATTCTGCCTTCTTTATGGACTGCACGATTCTTCCCGGCATCGCACCGATATAAGTCTTTCGGTGACCACGTATCTCTGATTCATCATGCAATCCCCCCAGAGACATCCGAATGAACTTTCGCTGTAAAGCTGTAGCTATGCTTCGCCCCAATGAGGTTTTACCTACTCCCGGAGGACCTACCAAACAAAGAATCGGTGCTTTCATGTCACCCTTCAACTTCAAAACCGCCAAATGCTCAATAATGCGCTCCTTCACTTTGGTCAGCCCGTAGTGATCTTTGTCCAAAACTTCTTTTACCTTCCTTAAGTCGAAATTATCTTCTGTATATTCCTGCCACGGCAAGTCGACGAGAAGATCCAGATAATTTAGTAGTACCGAATATTCCGCTACCTGAGGATTGGTCCTTTTGACGCGGGTCAATTCTTTCTCAAAGGTTTTCTTGACATTTGCCGGCCATTGCTTTTTGGCAGCCCGTGCCTCCAACTCGTCTAGTTCAGCCTGATGAGGACTCTGCCCCAGCTCTTCCTGAATGGTCTTGAGTTGCTGATTCAGATAATAGTCCCTCTGTTGCTTATCGATATCTCCTCTGACTTTGGTATCGATCTCATCCTTAAGCACCAGAATCTGCATCTCCTTCTGCATATGTTGCAAAACCAGCTGTGCCTTATCCTGAATGCTTCCCAATTCCAGAATTGCTTGTTTTTCGGCCATACTGATGGCCAGATTTGAAGCAATGAAATCCAACAAAAAGATATCGCTCCGGATGTTACTTAACATCACCGAAGCCTCCGAAGGAATATTGGGTGAGAGCTTGATAATCTGACCAGCTAAATCCCGGATTGTCACAATAAGAGCCTGAAATTCATTAGGATCTTGAGGTAATATATTCTCTAACTCCGTAATCTTGGCCTGAATATATGGATCTTCCTGCGTCACCCCTTCCAGCGCAAATCGTCGCTTTCCCTGTAAAATGGTGGTAGTCGTCCCATCTGGCATCTTAAACAATTTCAGAATCTTGGCTACTGTACCGATTTGGTAAAGATCCTTGAAGGAGGGATCTTCCACCTTCATATTCTTTTGTGATGCAACCGCCAGGAGTTTATCTCCTTCGTATGACTGACGGACCGCTTTTATGGATTTATCACGACCGATGGTGATAGGTATAATTATTCCCGGAAACAGTACTGTATTTTTCAATGGTAATAGAGGGATATCTAAAGGGATAGCCAAATCACCCTGATCCTCTTCCTGATCTTCATCCAGAGGCATAATCGGGAGCATTTCACGGTCATCCTGTATATTATCTACAAACTTTATATCTTCAAACATATTGATTCTCTTCTTTCATTTTGCAGTCGGATCTTGTCCGACATATTGTCATTAAATCTTGATGTATATAGTAATTGCATCATTGGTCAATCTCTATGCCATCCATCGCACACCTGTCAATATCACCTAAATAAGCATTCATTTATTCAAGTCGCCCCACAAGGCATAGATTAAAATGTCAAAAAGTCAGGTATTTAAGAAGATCTGACTCGTCTCTTTAGATACTACGCAGGCTAATGGTAAAGCTTTAGAAAATTGTAATTTTAATGTTACTACATAATTGGCACAGCCTTTGCTTGTTATTAGTAGACAGTTGCCAGAATTACCATATAATGGTTTTTCACCCCTTTGGCTCCGTCAAAATATTAATCCATTGAATCCGTAAAGGCGGAAACACAGTGACCGGTGACCTTCATCGGTCGCTTCTTTTTGTAAGCAAATCCCTTGATTACCTGTTGTTTTGATGAGTCGAAGATTAGACTAAGGCATCCTCTGTGATTTCCTCATCTACCTCATCCATTTCCACTTTGAGATTTTCTATTATAAAGCCCTGTCGTTGCGGTGTGTTTTTACCCATGTAGTATTCGAGAATAGATTCGATATTGGTATCCTCATGCAATTGTACTTGCTCCAATTTGATATCATCTCCAATGAAGTCACCAAATTCATTAGGAGATATTTCACCCAACCCTTTAAATCTGGTGATTTCTGCCTTGCCCTTAAGCTTTCTGATAGCTTCTTGTTTCTCCCCTTCGGAGTAGCAGTAAAATGTTTGTTTTTTATCCCGGACCCGGAAGAGAGGCGTTTCAAATATATACAAATGCCCTTCTCTGACGAGGTCAGGAAAAAACTGAAGGAAAAAAGTGAGCAATAATAAACGGATGTGCATTCCGTCAACATCAGCATCTGTAGCAATGACTACATGATTGTAACGCAGGGTCTCCAATCCGTCTTCAATGTTTAGGGCATGCTGCAATAGATTAAACTCCTCGTTCTGATAAACGACCTTTTTTGTCAGACCAAAGCAATTCAGGGGTTTACCTCTCAAACTGAAGACGGCTTGATGTTGTACATTTCTAGCTTTGGTAATAGATCCACTGGCAGAATCTCCTTCTGTGATAAAGATGGTGGAGGCATTACGATCATCTTCCGAGCTCTTTGGGGTGTTAAAATGGATCCGGCAATCGCGCAATTTCTTATTGTGCAGATTTGCTTTCTTAGCGCGGTCATTCGCCAGCTTTTTGATACCGGCAATCTCCTTTCGTTCTCTTTCCGATTGCTGAATTCGGGCCTTCAGTTTAGTGGCGGTGTCCGGCTCGCGATGCAGATAGTCATTGAGTTCTTTCTTGATAAAATTGCCAACAAATGTGGTGATGGTTGGCCGATCGGGACCCATGTTAAGTGATCCTAATTTAGTTTTTGTCTGCGACTCAAACACAGGTTCCTCCACCCGGATACTGATGGCGGCAATGATAGAGCCGCGGATATCTTTGGGCTCATAGGATTTGTTGTAAAAGTCACGAACAGCGTCAACCACTCCTTGTCTAAGTGCATTCAGATGAGTACCACCCTGGGTAGTATACTGACCATTGACAAAAGAGTGGTACTGCTCTCCATAATGATTACCGTGGGTGATCGCCACCTCAATATCTTCGCCGGTCAGATGAATGATGGGATAACGGATGACCTCGTTTTTGGTTTTATTTTCCAACAGGTCATGCAAACCACGTCTTGATACGATGGTTTTCCCATTAAATTTCAATTTGAGTCCAGTGTTCAGATAAGCATAGTTCCACAATTGCCTTTCCACCATCTCCAGGTTGAATTTAAACTTCCTAAAGACCGTCTCATCCGGCACAAACTTTACCTCTGTACCTTGCGGCTCTGCAGATTTGACAATTTTCGATTCGCGGACCAAATCACCTTTCTCAAATATCGCTTCTTTGGACTGGCCATCACGAAAAGCGGCAACATAAAACTCCGTGCTCAAGGCATTCACGGCTTTTGTGCCGACACCATTTAATCCTACTGACTTCTGAAATGCACGAGAATCATATTTACCACCGGTATTCATTTTTGAGACACATTCCACTACTTTTCCCAGTGGGATTCCCCGACCATAATCTCTGACTCTGACCTCCTTATCACTTATATCAACTTCAATAGTTGTACCATGCCCCATCACATACTCATCGATGGCATTATCAATCACCTCTTTCAAAAGCACATAGATTCCATCATCTGGTGAGCTACCATCACCCAGCTTTCCAATATACATGCCGGGTCTCAGTCGAATATGTTCTTTCCAGTCAAGTGACTTTATATTTTCCTCGTTGTAGGTAACTTGGGCCATATCGTATGAAAATTTAAGGCTCGAAATATAATGAAAATTGGTAATACGTATGCGGAGTGCACCTTCAGCTTAATTCAAAATGATCGGATGCCCCAAATTTCCCATCAGCTGAAGTTTCAACAGACAAACGCTTTAGTCTCCATCAGAGTTCTGTGTTTACAGGAGTAGAATTAAATACAACAGCAAATGTTTTAGGATTTAGAAGACCAAGTGCTCTGTGGAATGGTACTAATTCTTACCCTGCTGATCGTTTCTTGTCTCCAGTGGTATCAGTGTTGAAGGAAACTGGGCACTCCCGTTGTGGGTAAATTTTACGGTAGTATCAATGGGCATTTTGTAGACATTCATAAAACTCGAGAGAAAAGCCGAAAGCTCAACCGGATCTATATTACGTGAATTGGGTTTGCGGTAATAAGATAAATAGCGTATACGTCCATCTTCATTCCAAAAAACTTTCAACCAGATCTTAACACCATTGAGATCAAAATCAATCTGATGGGCATAGGCTTCCATCTCGGTGATCATATCCATCCACTTATTGAATGCCAGATTCATATCATCATGACAAACCGTTAGGAGAATATCATGATATATTTCATACAGTAAACCATATTGTTCCTCATATTCTCCTATCTGAAAAACTTTCGGAAGGGCTAGTTCTTTCACCTGAGAATCTTCTATCACGAGAGCATTACGATTGTCTTGAGCAACAACCAGGGATAGCGGAGCTAAAGAAAGAATGATGAATAAGATCCTAGCCAATTTTATGTTTTAGTACCTTTTTCAAATGTAACGAAAATATTAGTCGCTTTGTATAATTCAACTAAGAAATCGCATAACTCTAGTTGATAAGATTTAACACATTATGATTAATAATAATATGTATATTTGCATCATACCTACCAGAAATTTCTGGAGAAAATATTATGCCAAAAACACGCTGGGACAATGACTTTTGATATCATTTGTTTTTTATTGGTGATACTAGCCTTTGTAGGTGGGTTCCAAAAGGGAGTAGTACGAATCTTTAGTTTTTTAATGGCCATCGGGCTGGCAGCAATCGTGACTATCTGGAGTGTACCTTACCTCACCGATTTCTTGGTAGCCTCCCTCCCGGATGTGCCAGGTTATCTTCCAAGTATCATACTTTGTATCCTATTTGTTTCTTTGTGCTGGATATTGAGCAGTCTGGTACAGACGCTTTGGAAACCCACTCCGAAAAAGAAACCAAGTCCGGTACAAAATGTCGCTGGTGGAGTCATCTTAAGCAGTATAATGGTAATCAGTATCGCTATTCTAAGCGGCTTTTTCGAACAAACACAAGTGATTACTGCCACCACCAAAGAAACCTCAATTGCTTACAAAATCCTCATTCCAATCAATGAAAGTAGCAGACAGTTGTGGATAAATCTTACCCAGAACCATCAAACCATTAAAGATCAATCCAACGGAAATCGGAATGAAATCTAGATTGATAGTCCCATCATTTATTGTAGCAAGAAATTTTTGGTTGACAGTCAAAGTCTTAACCCGTTCGAAACGTTTGCAGCCCAATTTCAACTATTATCCTCTTCCGGATTGTGAATCTGCAATTGGCTCCAGAGCAAGTCTTTGAGAGTATCCAATCCCGTTTGAGCAATTGCACTGATAAAAACCAGATTCCAGGTGGAAGGTATTTCTTTACTTATCAGTTTCTTAAGCTCATTATCGATCAGGTCGCTTTTGGTAATAGCCACCACTCTTGGCTTATCCAGCAATTCTGGGTTGTAAGCTGATAGCTCACCTTCCAAAGTCCGGTAGGCCTCTAGTATATCGTTAGAATCTGCCGGTATCATAAAAAGCAGTACTGCGTTGCGTTCTATATGTCGAAGAAAACGTAATCCCAGTCCTTTTCCCTGATGCGCTCCTTCTATGATACCGGGAATATCCGCCATGACAAAAGATTGATTATCGCGGTAGGAAACGATACCAAGATTTGGTTTTAAGGTTGTAAAAGGATACGATCCGATCTTTGGTTTAGCTGCCGAAAGCACAGAAAGCAATGTTGACTTACCGGCATTCGGAAATCCTACCAACCCTACATCTGCAAGTACTTTCAGTTCCAATACTTTCCACGATTCTTGACCGGGTAGTCCGGGTTGAGCATAGCGAGGTGTCTGTCTGGTCGCCGATTTAAAGTGTGAATTACCCAGTCCGCCTTTGCCTCCTTCCAATAGGATTCTTTCTTCACCGTGC
>JAGQWV010000065.1:10582-26691 GCA_020437045.1 Saprospiraceae bacterium
AGATCTCAAAGTCAGCAATTCCGGTTTCTGCATCTTTGGCTATGGTACCCAGAGGCACATCCAAAATTACATCTTCTCCGTCAGCTCCTGTACTATGACTTGATCCCCCTGGTTGTCCATTTCCAGCGATAACATGTTTACGATATCTTAGGTGCAGGAGCGTCCATTTATTACGATCTCCCCGTAAAATAATATGGCCTCCACGACCTCCATCTCCACCATCGGGTCCACCTTTGGGATTGCGACGATCGCGGTGAAAGTGCACAGAGCCTGGTCCACCGTGACCCGATCGACAATTGATTTTAATGTAATCGATAAAATTGTCTTCTGCCATTGGCTATTACAATTGAAAAACAGGAGGGAAGATCACCTCACTCATAAGGACAAATCAGAGCGCGGATATCAGATCACTGAGTCTGGTGAAAATTTCCTCAATACTTCCCACACCATGAACAGTATGTGATCGTTCATCTTCGAGGTAGTAGTCGAATACCGGAGCGGTCTCACCTTTATAAACGTTGATCCGGTTTTTGATAATATCGACATCGGCATCATCAGATCGACCGGAGGTTTTAGATCGTTCCAAAATTCGACCAATGATTTCTTCATCATCTACATCCAGGGCAATTAAAGCCGAGATCTGCTGGTCACGCTCCGCAAGCAGTTCATCCAAAGCCTCTGCCTGCAGTACATTTCTGGGGAAACCATCAAAAATGATTCCTTCTACATCTGGATTTTCCTCCACCTTCTTTCTGAGCATACCGATGGTTATTTCATCCGGCACCAGCAGTCCTTTGCTAATATAAGACATGGCCTCCTGGCCCAATTCTGTCTTGTTGCCTATTTCTGCCCTGAACAGATCACCCGTAGATATATGAAGGAAATTAAATTTGTCTGCCAGTTTTTGTGCCTGTGTACCTTTTCCAGATCCCGGAGGACCAAAAAGTATAATGTTTATCATGATAATTACCGCTAAAATTGATGGCGAAGATAAAAAGGCGAAGATAAAAACTTTGCGTATAGCTCCAGACAAAAGCTCTGATAATTACCTGTTGGTGGAAATGATATCCCGTACACCCTCAATTCTACTTGACCAATACGCTGAATCATAAAGTTTTTCGCGGATGACCCCACGCGAGGTAGTACTATGTGTCACCCATAAATCATTACCACGTATATCAGTGACAATTGCAACATGATTGATCCGTCCGTTCTGTTGGAAAAAAATCAGATCACCCACCTGGGCAGAATTTGCTGTAATTCTTTTGCCAATCTTCATTTGTTCGGATGATGACCTTGGCAGCGCCAAGGCATGGTCCTGATAAACCGTGAAGACTAGTCCTGAACAATCGAGACCTTTTCTATCTTTTCCTCCGTAACGATACTTTGTACCTACAAATGTATTGGCTTCACGTGCGATGGAAGCACGCAGGGAGAGTTCATTTCTAAAACCTCCAGGTGAGTGATGAACCAACGTCCTTGACGAAGTACATCCGATCATCAACACCAGTAAAATTGCAATTATTTTATTCAATTAACCTATAATTCAAGAATAAATATATAACATATTTTTATAATGTATAGATAAAATTATTCCGAAAAGATTCTTTTGCCGATGATCAAATGATCTGACTAATCTGGTTAGAAAATGGCATGATCAATATCACGGAACGGAACAAAATTCATTTCCATTCGTATGAATAACATCATTTCAGATAGCTAAATTTTTTACTTACAGCGATATTTTAAATTCATCTGCATCATTGAGAAACGGTAGATCTTGTCTGATTAGCTGCAATTCAACTCCATCCAGGGTAGCAATGCCGATTTCCTCACGTTCTTCAAGTGCAAGAATGATTTTTCCCATCGGATCAACCACTACGGAAGCACCATTGTAATAATGTTGTTCACCATCCCATCCTACCCGATTAAGGCCAACAACATAACATTGGTTTTCGATAGCCCGGGCAATCAATAACTGTGACCAGGCGTCGATTCTCTTTTCCGGAAAATTGGCAACGAAAACCAGCACATCAGCTGATGCATCTACTCGAGTCCAAACGGGAAATCGAACATCATAACAAATAAATGGATAAAAATTCCATCCTGACTTTTGAATCATGGTTCGATCCTTCCCCCCGGTGTACACCCGGTCTTCACCAGCCATGGTAAATAAATGACGCTTGTCATAAGTGCCCCTGAGTCCCTCTGGTCCCATCCATACCAATCGATTGTAGTATCTCTGATCTTCTTCAATGATCAGGCTTCCTGCCAGATCACATTGTAATGCTGCCGCCATTTCTTTCATCCAGGATACGGACGTACCTTCCATATCCTCTGCCATGGCCACCGCATTCATTGTAAAACCAGTCGTAAACATCTCTGGCAGGAAAATAATATCAGGGTTGGACTCCAGTCCACTGAACATATCTTCAAGGATCAGTAAATTTTTAGCTGGTTGTTCCCAGGCAATATTGAACTGGGTTAATCCGATTTGCACTGGAGATTTGGGCATTCGAACCGATATTTTTAGTAAATCCAATCAATTAACGCCCAAATTTAAATCAACTTGTGATTTATCGGTGGTTAAGACATAAAAAATGATAGCAGATTGCCTTTCAACGCTCCAGAAAGAAGATCAGAAGTTATTCTGCTGCAGCCTCTTGGCCTTCAGTTACTTCTTCAATTTCCTCTTCTTCCTCCAGTTCCGCAGCAGAACCAGCAGATTTCAAGGCACGAGGTATCGTCACACTAGCCAAAGGAATACTTGGATGGTTTAAAACTTCAATTTCTCCACCAACTTTGATATCCCTTACTCTGACCGATTGGCCTAACCTCAACTTAGAGATGTCGAGTGTCACTTGTTCGATTAAATTTTCGGGTGTTGCTTTGATTGACACCCGATGTACTTTCTGGGTTAACTTCCCCCCAGCCTTCACACCAGGAGCCATTCCAGAAAATCTTACCGGTACTTCCACTTTTACTTTTCTTCCTTCTTCCAGCTTTAAGAAATCAACGTGTAAAATTTCTTCACTTACCGGATGAAATTGAATGTCTTTCATGATGCAGTTATACACCTTGCCATCAATATCTACCTCAGCAACGTGAAAGTCCGGAGTATATACCAAGTCTTTTAAACTTTTAGGGCTTACTGAAAAATGGATATTTTCTTTAGCACCATAAAGTTCACAAGGTACGAGACCTTCTCTTCTTGCTGCCTTTGAAGCTCTTCGGCCAGTGTCTGAACGTAACGCTCCTTTTATCTGTAATCTCAACATGACTTCTTAAATTTTACACCAATTCGTAAAAATGGAGCGCAAAGATAATGATTTTCAATTACCTTCCAACAAATAATGCAGCAATTGACTTATGTTCGTGTGTATTACGGATAGCCCGGGCAAATAATTTGGCACTGGATAAAACTTTTATCTTGGGAGATTGCCGGGTCAGAGGTATCGTATCGGTCACGATCAACTCGTTAATGGCCGACTTTTCAATATTTTCATATGCTTTTCCGGATAAAACAGCATGGGTACACATGGCTCTAACCGTCCGTGCACCTTTGGCAATGAGAGCATCCGCGGCTTTACATAAGGTACCTGCAGTATCCACCAAATCATCAACCAGGATCACATCTGCATCGCTAACGTCACCGATTACATTAATACTCGCTACTTCGTTCGGACGAATCCGGTGCTTATCACAAATCACCAGTTGCTTACCAAAATGCACTGCATATTGCCTTGCTCGTTTTACTCCTCCAACATCAGGACTGGCAAAAATCACTTTTTCAAGGTCCTGATTTTCCAGAAAATCGGTATAAATGGCTACAGATTGCAGGTGGTCGACAGGAATATCAAAAAAACCCTGTATTTGATCAGCGTGAAAATCCATGGTCATCACCCGGTTTGCTCCGGCTGCTTCCAGTAGATTGGCAATCAATCTGGCAGAAATAGGTACTCTGGGTTTGTCCTTTCTATCTTGTCGCGCATAACCGAAATAGGGAATTACGGCCGTAATATATCCAGCGGATGCCCTCTTGGCCGCATCGATCATCAAAAGCAACTCCATCAGATTAGCCGGTGGCGAAAAGGTGCTTTGAATAAAAAATACATATGCACCCCTAACGGATTCGTTAATCACAGGTTGCATCTCACCATCACTAAATCGCTGCAAATCCATAGCACCCAGATCAGCACCATAAAAATCAGCGATTTTCTCTGCGAGATATTGTGAGGAGGTTCCCGAGAACAGTTTTACATCTTGAATAATCATATCAAGGATTAAGCCTAGTGCCAAATTGATTTACTACAAAGGTAAGAAACATCTATCAGCTATGGATAAATCCAGGTACCCGCAAATTGAAAAATTACTTCTTTGCCGACTATGTCGCTTGATTTGTCGAACGAATCACATAAATACCGGTTAGTTATATTAATTTTAGTGTTGTCGGAAAAGGGTAAGGATATGTTGCTGATAATCACAGATCGGTGGAATGAACTAAGCTCGTTCGAGCAAATATTCTGGGGCATAGCCCTCGTCTTCTCTCTTTTATTCCTTATTCAATTTGGTTTGAGTCTGTTGGGCGGTGATGTTGATGCCGACGCAGATGTTGACATAGACATGAGTGCTGGAGAACACGGTTCTTTTTCGCTCGACCCATCTTTCACTCTTTTGAGTGTACGAAGCATTATTGCTTTCTTTACTTTCTTTGGCTGGATGGGAGTCCTGGCGATATCCAAGGGATATAGTACCAATATGGTAGTATTAATTGCTGCTGGTTCGGGCTTAGCGGCCATGATTACCGTGGCTTATCTGATGTACTTTTTTTCCCGCTTAGCCGAAGAAGGAAATGCCGATTTATCTGAATTGATATACAAAAATGCCACTGTTTACCTCACTATACCGGAAAGAAGGAAAGGCAAGGGTAAAGTCCATGTAACCCTCAATAGCTCACTACGGGAAATGGATGCCGTCACCGAAGGTGAACGATTGGAAAATGGTAAGTCCGTAAAAATTGTAGAAATAATTGAAGACAATATACTGGTTGTCGAACCGGTAGAAATATTTGATGTACATACATCGTAACCTCTAAATCAACTAACATGACCTTATATCTAGCAATTGGATTAGTTGTTCTAATACTCTTTACAGCCTTATTTCTGGTGTCGCGATATCGCCGTTGTCCTTCAGACAAGATCCTGGTCATCTACGGAAAAACTGGCCGGGGTAGTGCTAAATGTCTGGCTGGTGGAGCATCATTTGTTTGGCCGGTTATCCAGGATTATCAATATCTGGATCTATCACCAATTAGCATCGATGTAGATCTAAGAAATGCCCTGAGTCGTCAGAATATCAGAGTCAATGTGCCATCCCGGTTTACGGTGGCTATCTCTAATGATGAAGGCACCATGCTTAATGCCGCCGAAAGACTGCTAGGCAAAAGTATGGATGTAATCAGGGATATTGCCAAAGACATCATTTTTGGTCAGTTGCGTTTGGTCGTGGCTACCATGGACATTGAAGAAATTAATTCAGACAGAGATAAATTTTTATCCAATGTCGCTTCTAATGTGGGTAGTGAATTAAAAAAGATCGGTCTGGTATTGATCAACGTAAATATCACCGATATCGAAGATGAGTCCGGATATATTGAAGCGCTTGGTAAAGAAGCCGCCGCTCATGCTATCAATGAGGCTAAGGTACGTGTTGCCGAAAAAAACAGGGAAGGTTCTATCGGAGAAGCCAAGGCAAACCGCGAAAAAAGAATCGAGGTTGCCAAAGCCGAAGCTGATGCTCAGGTGGGTGAAGCCGAAGCCAAAGCCAAATCTGTAGAAGGTGAAAATAAAGCTCAGATCTTAATTGCCCAATCTGAGGCTGTTAAGCGGGAAGCAGAAGCAGAAGCACTCAAAAAAGCAACTTCCGCCGAGAAAATTCAGGCTGCAAAAGCCCTCGAGGAAGCCTACGAAGCGGAAAAACAGGCTGAAAAAGCAAGAGCCAGCCGGGAACTCGCCTCTAAAGAAGCCGATATCATCGTCAATGCTGAAATCGCTAAACGAAAAGCTGAAATTGATGCAGAAGCCGAGGCCGAAAAACAAAGGAGAGAGGCCAAGGGACAAGCGGATGCAATCTTCGCTATGAAGGAAGCGGAAGCTCGTGGACTTTTTGAAATTCTGAACCGCCAGGCGGAAGGTTTTGACAAATTGGTGGAAGCATCTGGAGGCAACGCCAAGGATGCAGTGCTGATGTTGATAGCCGATAAATTAGAAGATCTCGTCAAAACCCAGGTTGATGCCATCAAGAATTTAAAAATTGACAAAGTGACGGTTTGGGAAGGAGGTCAGCAGAACGGAGAAGGAAACGCCACTTCCAAATTTGTATCAGGTCTCTATAAATCCATACCTCCACTCCAAGATCTATTTAAAATGGCCGGTATGGATCTGCCAAATTATCTTGGATCTGCCGAAGTGAAAGAAGAAACAAAAGAATTGTCCGAGAATAAAAATGGCACCTACGTCGCAGAGGCGGAAAAGACCAAGGAAGGATAAGTCAATCCAACCACATTTAAAGGGTCAGATTTTATCAGAGGCGAATACATGCGCAGGTGTGAAATTTGGAAAGAAACTTTCAGCTGTCCGGTGATCGCGTATCTTTGTCTGACCACCTATTACAAAGTTCTTGTCGGATAAACGAATCAACTGGATACTATTACTGGGACTAGCCATCATCTGGGGTAGTTCCTTTTTTTTAATCAAGAAGGCATTAATTTCTTTGCACCCCATACAGATGGCTTGTCTCCGGGTCAGTATATCCGGTCTGGTACTCCTTCCCTTTTTTCTGCGTGAGTTTAAAAAAGTAGAAAAAAAAGATCTCAAATATTTAATTGTTGTTGGATTGGCCGGGAGTGCAATTCCGGCCATCAGTTATGGCTTTGCCCAAACCCACATTCCCAGTTCCGTGGCAGGCATGTTAAATTCACTCACCCCGCTATTTACCTTATTAATTGGTATCCTCTTCTTTGCATTTAAGACACACTTACGTAATATCTTTGGTGTGGCGGTGGGGTTAGTAGGTGCTATTTTTTTAGTTACCCAAGCCAGTCAAGGTCCGGTAGTAACCAATGCCGCCTATGCCCTGCTGATCGCTTTTGCCAGTATTTGTTATGCCACCAGTGGAAATGTGGTTGCCCGATATCTCTCTCATCTGAAATCATTTACAATCAGTATCATCTCTTATGGTATTTTTATTCCGATCACCCTTGCCATCTTATTCACCACTGATTTTATTCATAGACTCCAGACAGAACCACAGATAATTTATTCAATAACTGCTGTCACGATCCTGGCTGTATTTGGCACCGCTCTGGCCAGTATCTTGTATTTTACGCTGGTCCAACGCACCACGCCACTATTTGCCTCCATGGTCACCTACCTAATACCGGTCATCGCTGTCATCTTAGGGTTTTTCGACGGAGAAACACTTACGGTCCTGCACGGAATTGGATTATTAATGATATTTTCAGGTATATATCTGTCTCGATTTTAAACCCGGATTAAAGTGCTAAACAGCAATGGAACCAAGTCAAATTCCAACCTTAAAAACTGGTCGACTTTTTTTACGACCATTATCAAAAACGGATATCGAATTTATTTATAAAATCCGTACCGATCCAAACGTAAACCAATTTCTCGATCGGTCGATACCCTCGCAACCACAAGAAGCTGCCAAGTTTATCAATTCTATTATTGAAGGGAATCTATATTACTGGTGTATTATGTACCGGCAAAAAGCAGTGGGAACCATTTGTCTCTGGAATATGCAAGAGGATGAAGTGGAGGTCGGTTATGAATTACTGCCGGAATTTCAACATCGAGGTATTATGCACGAAGCATTACAGCGATTGATTAATTTTTGTAGTGATACCCTTCAACTTAAAAATGTTAAAGCTTCTACCCACCGAAATAATCAACCTTCGATAAATTTACTACTCAGAAATCGATTTACATTCAAGGAGGACGATGATGACGATTTTCAATGTTTTGAACTTAATTTATTGGAACAGGGGACGGGATTATAAGAGCCATCAGGATTCTTTAAACCAACCAGCATATTTCAGATAATTATGGGCAATACGCGAAATATTCTGCTGAAAAACTTCCGGTGAAAGTGCTTTTACTTTCTTTGCCGGAACTCCGGCATAAATATATCCGGATTCACAAACGGTATTTTCCAGAATTACAGCACCAGCTGCTATCAGACAATGTTTCTGAATATGGGCATGATCCATAACAATAGCTCCCATTCCAATCAGTACTTGCTCATCAATGGTACATCCATGCACCAGAGCATTATGCCCTATCGATACTTCATCAGCTATCCAGGTTTCTGACTGTTCATAGGTACAATGAATGACCGCTCCATCCTGTATATTGACCTTATTACCGATTCTGATTTTATTCACATCTCCCCGAACGACAGCAATAAACCATACGGAACAATCGTTACCCATTTGCACATCGCCCACTATAGTACAATTTTCAGCTATAAAACATCCATCTCCCCAACTAGGTGTGTGACCGCGTACCGATAAGATTAAAGCCATATGTATTTTTTGATTTGGTCTTTGATTAAATCTTGGTTCCGGCTAATCCCAGGCGAATAGGCGTTAATTTGAGGCCTTGTTTTTTTAATAAATTAATCACCCCGTAATCACCAGCTAAATGTCCTGCTCCTACTGCAAAAAATGTCGGTTGTGTCTTCACCTTTCGAAACATAATGGGAATCCAGTTGGAATTTCGATTGTCCAACAAAACATGACGGTAGTCATTGGTGGTGGGATCGCTATTTAATAATTGGTCCAATTTGGCCAAATCTTGCTGTTTGTAATAATATACCAACGTATCCATGACGGTATCTTCTTCTTCACCAGAGGCAATCGAGTTGACCAGCATTTCGGCCTGAGCCCGGTAAGGTATGCTGTCGAAAATACTCATCTGATACTCCACCGTCTCCAATCCATCCACCGGAATATTCTGAACTTTTGCTTTCTCAATTAATTCCAATTCATAAGATTTGATTTCATCCATATCCAAACCTCCTCCGGAAAACATATCATCAGAAGCAAAAATGGTGAGAAACATTGGTTTCACTTTTTCAAAAAGAAAAAAGGGAATGCCCATGTCTTCAAAATGTTTCTTGATCATCTGATAGTCCTCGGCTGACACCAAATCCTTAAGGGTCGTATCTCCTTTCATCAATGCCTTTTGCAACAAGGATATTTGTGATCCCAAATCCATAGCATCTTCCAAATCAATCTCCAGAACCAGTTCCTTGGTACTTGCCAGGGCATCTTCCATTTCTTTGGTAAAGAAATACTCATCTTTATCAATCATGTGAATCGTACCGAAAATATAAGATGGCGCCACATCTTTGGTCTCAATTTTCCACAACAAGGCCGATTGAAGCTTCTCCGGAACACTCTTTTCCGTTTCCTGTACTTTTTGGCTGGTGGAGCATCCAAATATAAATACTACCGGAAGGATAAAAAGTACATACGATATCTGTTTAAGATGTTGCCTCATAGTCTGCTTTTGAAGATTTCATATAATACAATGCCTGCGGCGACGGACACATTCAAAGATTGTGTCTTGCCCATCTGAGGAATAAAAAATAGGTGATCGAAATATATTTTCAAATTCCGGTCAATTCCTTTTCCCTCTGCTCCTAATACAACTCCCAATGGCATGCTTAAGTTTAAATCAGCGAGTGCCTCATCTCCCTCAACATCGGCAGCAATTACTTCGATTCCATTACGACCTAAAAGCTCGATGGCATAGGCAAGTGATTTGACCCGGCAAACTGGTAAATGCATCAATGCACCGGCCGACGCCTTTATCGCTACCTCATTGATCGGAGCGGATTTCTTTGAAGGTAGAATGAGGGCTTGTACCCCAAAGATTTCAGCTGTACGAGCTATTGCACCAATATTTCGCACATCCTGCACTCCATCCAACAAGAGAAATACCGGATGCTCTTCTCTTGATAAGATTTCCGGTAATAAGATTTCCAGATCATAATAGGTGATAGTGGGGGTCAATGCGTAGATCCCTTGATGATTACCTTTTATTTCACTATCCAACTTGGATTTGGGTATACGATGTAAGGGTATATCGGCCTCTTTACAAAGCTTACGTATCTCTTTTTCAAATTCACCACTGATACTATCCTGAATATAGACCCGATCGATATCCTGGTCGCTCTGAAGTGCCTCTAGCACGGGATTGCGTCCGTAAATTCGTTCCATTATCTACCAGCCCGGTCTATCAGTAATATCAATGTAAGCACAGCTGTTGCCTGGGTGACGGCACTGGATAATACTTCACCCCAATCGATAGGTTCTTTTTCTGTTTCAGGTTTTGTTGCTTCCGGATCTTTAATTCCTACTCTTACGATAGAACCTTTTTCCACTTTTGGATACATCATAAATAGCCCATAATCCTTAGCTTCTTTTATAGTACCGTTAGGGTATTCGACCGTCACTTTTCTCCGGTCACCATTTTCAGAAAACCCACCGGCATATTGTTCTATATAATAACGAGCGGAGTGTTTGCCATCAAAAACGACCGTGATGCGGTTGTCAACACCCAATAAGTCCTGACGATAAAGTTTTGTGGTGTTTACGGCTCCGGCAACCGCTACAAAATCTTTAATCTTAGGAATGGTGATCTCATCGCCGTCTTTTAATATGATGTTTGAAGGAATGTTCTCATTGTTCAACACCTTATCCAATTGAATTACAATAGGACCAGTGCCATCAAATGAACGTCGCAAAGTTGCACCTTCCGGAAAAGCTTCCTTCGTAATTCCTCCAGCACGACGCACCAGGCTGGTGATCCGTTCATTATCCGTCAAGATAGTGTATGGACCCGGATATCGCACCTCTCCGGCAATGCTGACAACCTTCGGAAATTCAAACTCAGGCACCGTACGTACATAAACACGGTCGTAGGGCTGCAATGAAAAATCAGGTACTCCAACCGGATTTAGATTTTGGTCGATCGTAAGCGTCGCCACCGTAATCCGCGTTGGTTCATTCTGCTCAATGACTAATCTTGTCACCTCTACCCGGTTTGTCGCAGCCTCTAATCTGAAACCGGATGCCAGGGTTATCAAATCCTTGATCGTCATAGACTCATCGTAGGCAAATGATCCGGGATTACGTACCGCTCCGGCAATGGTCACGGTAGCATCTTCGATAAATGACGTTTTTGATAATATACGTATTTCATCATTCGGCTGAATAACCAGATTTTGGTCAGACGCTGGATTGCGCATGGCTTCCGTGAGGTCGATCGAAATGTATTCAGGTTCGCCAGTATCCAGGGCTTTTCGAATGATATAGGCAAAATCTGTGGCCTGAGTATTTAAGCCACCAGCCATCAGCACCACATCCCTTAGCCGCATATTTCTCGATGGGTCAAAAGCAAAGGAGCCAGGGCTTCTCACCTGTCCGCTTACCGTCACTTGATACTGATCAATAAATTTACCACGGCTATAGATCACGAGTTGGTCAGAAGGCACCAACAGTAAATTCTCGGAACCAGCCGGATTATTAAGTATAGCGTCAAGATTTACCCTCACAAAATTACTGGTACCATCCCGGTTGCTACGCCGAAGTACTGCATAAGATCGCTCTGCCTCATCGGTCAATACTGCTTTATTAAGCAGATCACTGACATGCATTCCACTCTCGAACTCATATTCACCCGGTAGTTCCACGGAACCGGATATGGAGACAAAATTCTTATACGGTGTCGGAATGGTTCGGATACGGATCTGGTCGCCGTTTTTCAAACTGAAGTCTCCCCCATTTCTGACCAGTTCATTAAACTGGATATCAATAACTTTCTGCTGATCATTTTCAAAACGTCGCAATTGGATAATTTCCTTGTAGGCATTTGGTCTGAATCCACCCGCATAATCGAGTAGTTGCATTAGTTCTTCTCCTTCGATCAGTTCATAACGCATTGGTCGATTTACCGCACCGCCAATAGACACAATCCGTTCAGCAATCGGCACCTGGATGATGTCATTGTCGGACATATAAAAATTATCGGCTATGGTGGGATCAGACATATATTTGTACACATCAATGTGCTCTATGGTGCCGTCACTGCGTATCCATTTTATTTTACGCAACGTTCCGATATCGGTGGGCCCTCCCGCTGCGACCAAGGCATTAAAGGCGGAATTAATAGCTGAGATCGTATGACTTCCCGGATTAAAGACTTCTCCAAAAATCCCGATGGATATCGTGCGGGCATAGCGCAATGACACCTCAAACTGATCCGGTTGAAATCGATTAAATGCCCCAAAATTGCGCATCAGTTTTTCCTTGGCGGCGCGAAAAGTGAGATCTTTCAGATAGATGCGGGGCATGGCACTCGGATTGATATATCCGGATTCATCGACCGTGTAGGTTCTTTCAAATATGGAAGTACCCCAGATCGATATCGTTAGTTCATCACCAGGTCCAAGTAGATAATTGTCTCGTGGTTTAATATTATCGGCCTGACGAAAGACCTTCAGGGTCTGATTTCGAAAGATACTTTGTCCGTATATTTTGGGATTTGGTTCATCGGGTTCCTCTTCCTGGACTGCTTCTATGACTGCTTCCTCGACACTTGCCCCTTCGGATACCGACTCCTGTGCCTGCTGAATGGCATTATCGGCCTTGTTAGCTTCTTCAGGAGTGAGCGTGGGATTTTCCAATTGCAATGTTTGCTCTTTATGAGCATTGGCTTGCTCCAGCTCAGCGATGATCTCCTTTACGATCGTCTCCACTTTCGGGTACTCTTCTGGCGGCACCTGGTCAAATGACTCATATTGTACACCCCGTTCCCGCAATTTCTGGCGAAAAACACCTTCATCTATACCTCGCTCCACTAACTGTTGTCTTATCAGAGCATCGGAAACCTGAGCTTGCAATCCCACAAAATCAACCAGCATGAATAGTAGAACAATAGCAACAATTCTACCGATCCGGACTGAAACTGGTGTACTGGTCATAGAGTGATAAATTAAATTAAAAAGCATCCTTTAGGTTACTTTATACATCTTTTCATAGTATTCTTTATAAGCACCACTAGTAACATTCTCCAACCAGCGATCATTATCAAAATACCAATCAACCGTTAAAGATAATCCCTCTTTCAAATTTATAGCAGGAGTCCATCCCAGTTCAGATTTTATCTTATCAGCATCTATTGCATAACGCTGATCATGACCCGGTCGGTCCCTCACAAAGGTGATCAAATTTCGGGAAGTTCCCTGAGTATTACCCAATTTGCCATCAACCAGATCACAAAGGGTTTGGACGATAGTTAGATTACGATGTTCATTATGGCCACCAACATTATAGGTTTCACCGATGCGCCCCTGGTGCGCTGCCAGATCAATCGCAGTGACATGATCAGTGACGTAAAGCCAGTCTCGCACATTACTGCCATCACCATACACAGGTAGGGGCCGCCCGTGCCGTATATTGTTAATGATGAGTGGTATTAATTTTTCCGGAAACTGATAAGGTCCGTAGTTGTTCGAACAATTGGTAATGACAACAGGCAAACCAAACGTATGATAATAAGCCATGACCAAATGATCAGCGGCAGCTTTTGATGCTGAATAAGGAGACCGGGGATCATACTTCGTCTCTTCATTAAAATATCCCGAAGGACCAAGACTACCGTACACTTCATCGGTAGATACCTGATAAAAGAGCTTACCGGCAAACCCCTCCGCAATCCAAAGGTTTTTTGCCTGGTTCAGTAAATTGGCAGTACCAACCGTATTGGTCTCGACAAATTCCAGTGGCGAGACAATAGAGCGGTCAACATGTGACTCTGCGGCCAGGTGGATGACCACATCAGGCTTATGTGTTTGAAAAACTCTGGCCGTCTCCTTGACATCGGTGATACACACCTTTTCAAATACATAATTTTCGGCATTTTCGATATCTCGCAAATTTTCCAAATTACCGGCATATGTCAGCTTATCGAGATTTACCACTTTGGTCTGAGGATACTTTTTTACCATATGCCTCACCACATGATTACCAATAAATCCGGCACCACCCGTTACTAAGATCGTTTTATATTTTCTCAACTCCATGCTCATACAACTGTTTTAAAGTACGCTAAAGTACGTTTTAGCCCCTCGTTTCGTGCTACCTTCGGTTCCCAGTTTAAGATATTTCGCGCCAGGGTAATATCCGGTTGGCGAACTTTCGGATCATCGACAGGCAAAGGATTAAAACTCAACGTCGATTTGGTACCAGGCACCATTTCCAAGATCTCTTCAGCAAGTTGCTTCACAGTTATCTCGGTGGGGTTACCAATATTCATAGGCAGATGATAGTCACTGTGTAGTAGACGATAGATACCCTCTATCAAATCATCAACATAGCAAAAAGACCGGGTCTGTTGGCCATCTCCAAAAATAGAAATCGGTTCGTCTCGAAGCGCTTGGCCCATAAATGCTGGCAGAGCCCTTCCATCATCCAGTCGCATGCGGGATCCGTAAGTGTTGAAAATACGAACTATACGGGTATCTAATCCATGTGCATTATGATATGCCATGGTGATTGCTTCCTGAAAGCGCTTGGCCTCGTCGTATACTCCTCGTGGACCCACCGGATTTACATTTCCCCAGTAATTTTCATCCTGAGGATGCACCAATGGATCACCATACACCTCAGATGTAGAGGCAATTAGAATACGCGACTTCTTCACTCTAGCCAAACCAAGCAGATTATGAGTACCAAGAGATCCCACTTTAAGGGTTTGAATGGGCATTTTTAAGTAATCTATCGGGCTAGCTGGTGAGGCAAAATGCAATATACAGTCTAGCCTTCCCGGTACGTGCACAAATTTTGAAACATCGTGATGGTAGAAATCAAACCTGGCGTCTTTAAAGAGATGTTCGATATTTTTCAAACTTCCGGTCAGGAGATTATCCATACCGACTACCTTATAGCCTTCGTTGACAAACCGGTCACAAAGATGCGATCCCAAAAATCCCGCCGCTCCAGTTATAAGCACAGTCTTCATTTCAAAGCATTTATGATAGGTCGGCAAAGGTAATAAATGCACCTTACTTACCCTTTCACAAATCGGCAGTTTGGGTAACCAGGTTTACTTAACTTTGCCCAATGAGAGCAAAGTCTGCTTTGACATTATTAATTCTTCTTTGTTTAGTGCCATGGATCACCATCCATGCTCAAACACCCGATTCTTCCAAAAATGTCTTAACGCTGGACATACATTATGGTGCAGGGTTGCCTTTTTCAGATCTTAAAGAGCGATTTGGAGAACATTTTATGCTGGGTGGAAATATCACTTACCTATCGAAAAGCAATCTGATGGCTGGGATAAATTATGATTTCATCTTTGGCAGTCAAGTCCATGAGGATGTGTTATCAAATCTCCGTACCATAGAAGGGGGAATCATCGGCAGAAGCATGGAGTTCGCCAGCGTCTACCTGAGAGAACGAGGTCACCACCTCAATGCAGAAGCCGGATACTTCTTTTCAATCGAAAAAAATTCATCCATTTCCGGATTTTTCATTTTAGGTGGAGTTGGCTATTTAAGACATAAAGTTCGAATAGTCGATGAATTTAATGCTGTGGTTCAGTTGTTTGATCCTTACGATCGAGGTTATGATCGTCTAACGGGCGGGTGGAGCATCACTCAAAAAGTGGGCTATCAATTTTTAAGTAAAGACAAATTAGTCAACCTTCGAATTTCTGCAGCACTTACAGAAGGTTTTACCAAAGACGTCCGAAAATTCAACTATAATAAAACCGAATCAAAGTCTTCCAGGACTGATATTTTAGCAAGTTTACAAATTGCTTGGATCGTACCGATCTATTTAACTAAGGAAATTCGATATTATTAATGGCTTTGCCAATTTATTCCTTCGGAATTCGCCTCTATGGACTGCTAATTCGACTGGTAGCTCCATTTCCACCACTCCAAAAAAAAATTATAAAACCAAACAATTGGATTTACAACAAATATAATTTTACTGCAGTTGCTGAATTCGAAATAAC